>JAOPWW010000324.1 GCA_025965495.1 Frankiales bacterium | reverse complement strand
CGCTCGGCGTCGCCGGGATCCTGTCCAACGGCACCCTGGACCAGATCGGCGAGTGGACGCCCCAGTGCTTCGGCACCGAGACCGACGTCAAGCTCGCCGCCCTCGCCGTCTCCGAGCCCAACGCCGGTTCCGACGTCAGCAGCATGAAGACCACGGCCGTCTACGACGAGGCCAAGGACCAGTGGACGCTCAACGGCGTCAAGACCTGGATCACCAACGGCGGCATCGCCGACGTCCACGTCGTCGTCGCGGCCGTGGACCCCTCGCTCAAGGCGCGCGGCCAGGCGTCCTTCGTCGTCGGCCCGGAGTTCAAGGGCAAGGGCCTGTCCCAGGGCCAGAAGTTCAAGAAGCACGGCATCCGCGCCTCGCACACCTCCGAGGTCATCCTGGACAACCTCGTGCTGCCGGGCTCGGCCCTGCTGGGCGAGAAGAGCAAGCTCGACGAGCGCCTCGCCCGGGCCCGTGAGAAGCAGGCCGCGCTGGCCCGCGGCGAGAAGGTCGAGAGCGTCCGCACCAAGGGCGGCCAGGCGGCGATGGCGACCTTCGAGGCGTCCCGCCCCGCCGTCGGTGCGCAGGCCGTCGGCATCGCCCGCGCCGCCTACGAGTACGCCCTGGAGTACGCCAAGACCCGCGAGCAGTTCGGCCGCCCGATCGTCCAGAACCAGGGCGTCGCGTTCATGCTCGCCGACATGAAGACCAAGCTCGACGCCAGCCGCCTGCTGGTCTGGCGCGCGGCGTGGATGGGCAAGAACGGCATCCCGTTCACCGCGGGCGAGGGCTCCATGAGCAAGCTGTTCGCCGGCGAGACCGCCGTCGAGGTCACCGAGAAGGCCATCCAGATCCTCGGCGGCAACGGCTACACCCGCGAGTACCCGGTGGAGCGCTGGCACCGCGACGCGAAGATCTACACGATCTTCGAGGGCACCAGCGAGATCCAGCGGCTCATCATCAGCCGCGCCATCTCCGGCCACCAGATCCCGTAGCGCGGGGTCGGGGACAGGACAGCGTGACGTCGTTGCTGGACGGTCCGGACCGGGTCGGCCGGCCGGGCGCGAGCGCCCGGCGCGAGGAGCTCCTCGGGGCCGCCGCCCGGATCGTCCAGCGCGACGGCGTGCAGTCGTCGATGGCGGCGATCGCCGCCGAGGCCGGCATCACCAAGCCGGTCCTGTACCGCCACTTCGGGGACAAGGGCGGGCTCTACGCTGCCCTCGCCGAGCGGGTCACCGACCGGCTGATGGCCGGGCTGCAGGCCGCGCTGGCGACCGGCCGGACGCCGCAGGAGCGGGTCCTGCTGACCGTCGACGCCTACCTGGCGATGATCGAGGCGGAGCCGCAGACCTACCGCTTCCTGGTGCACAGCACCGAGGCGGCGCCCGCGCAGGGGCAGGTGCGGTCGTTCCTGCGACGGCTCGCCGACCTGCTCGGCGACGGCATCGCCGCCGAGACCGGCCTGGCCGAGGGCAGCGTCCGGGCCCGCGCCTGGGGCCACGGGATCTGCGGGATGGTGCAGGCGGCGGGGGACTGGTGGCTCGACGAGCAGCCCTGCCCGCGGGCGGAGCTGACCGCCGAGCTGACCGCTCTCCTGTGGGGCGCGTACGGCGCCGGCAGCTCACGGGCCCAGTCGGCGTAGCGCAGACTGGACGGGTGCGCGGCGGGGGCTGGACGAGGCGGAGGGTGCTGCTGCTCTCGCTGGTCGTGCTCGTCGGCGCCGCGTCCACGACCGCCCCGCTGGCAGGCGCGCTGTCGGACCTCCCGGCCGGCACCACCGACCCGCGCGTCGTGCTCGACGACGGCCGCGAGTACGTCCTCCACGTCCCGCCGGGGCTGCGCCGCGACCCCACCCGCGCCCAGGGACGGCCGGCCCTGGTGGTCCTGCACGGCCTGGACACCGACCCCGCCGACGCCGCCCGCTCCACCGGCTTCGACGTCCTCGCCGACCGCGACGACGACCTCGTCGCCTACCCCGCCGGAGTCGGTCACTCCTTCGACGCCGGCCTGTGCTGCGGACCGGCCGCGCGCTACGGCGTCGACGACGTCGACTTCCTCGTCCGCGTGGTGCAGGACCTGCGGCGTCGGGGAGCGGGGCGGGTGTCGGTCGTCGGGTTCAGCAACGGCGGGATGATGGCCTACCGGCTGGCCTGCGAGCGCCCCGGGCTGGTCGACAGCGTCGGGGTCATGAGCGGGACGCTCGAGATCCCCCGCTGCGACGGCCGGATCCGTGCCCTGCACCTGCACGGCGACCTCGACACCGCGGTCCCGCTCGAGGGCGCGCAGCACAGCGTCCGGCTCGACGCGTTCCTGCGGAAGGTGTCGACCATCCAGGCTGCCGCGCCGGGCAGCCGCATCACGTTCAGGCTGCTGTCGCCGTTCCGGCACCGCTGGACCGAGCCGGGCGACCCGGTCGACGCGACCGCCGAGTTCTGGGCGTTCGCGCGGATGAGCGACCCCTCCTAGAGGTCCTTCAGCGCCGGGGCGAGCTCCTCGGTCCAGAACCGGAAGAAGCCCTCCTGCTCCTCGCCGATCTGGCTGACGTAGACCTCGTCGAAGCCGGCCTCGACGTAGGGCCGGATCCCCTCGACGAAGTCCTCGACCCGGTTCCCGACGGCGCCGACGGCGTCGACGGCCATGTCCTCGGTGACGACGCTCGAGACCTGGGCGAAGTGCTGCGGGCTGGTCAGCACCTGCATGTGCTCGCC
>JAOPWW010000514.1 GCA_025965495.1 Frankiales bacterium | reverse complement strand
GGCTGTGCACGGGGACGCTGGAGGTGATGTCGACGGGCTTGGCGTTCTGTCGCAGCAGCTGCCAGGCCCGCTCGGCGTCGATGAGCCCGGCGCCCTGCTCGTAGGAGCCGTAGCCCGGGATCTGCCGCGCGCTGGACGTCAGCGCCTGCCGCAGCTGCGCGGGCTGCCGCTGGACCCCGGCCTGCTCGGCGGCGGACACCAGCAGCGCGCCGACGCCGGCCGCCTGCGGGGACGCCATCGAGGTGCCGTTGAACATGGAGTAGCCCGGCGGCAGGGCGTAGGTGCCGCCGACCGGACCACCGGGCTGCCAGGTCGGGGTCGTCGAGACGGCGGAGCCGGGGGCGACGATCTCGGGCTTGAAGCCGCCGTCCTCACGCGGCCCGCGGGAGGAGTAGCCGTGCAGGCCGACGTCCTGGCTGGAGCTCGAGCCGTAGTTGCTGGCCCAGGTCTCCTTCGTGACGGAAGAGCCGACGGCCAGCACCTTCGAGGCCACCGCGGGGTCACCGACGGTGTTCATGCCGGAGCCGCTGTTGCCGGCGGAGATGAACATCTGCACGTTGCTCTGCTCGATCAGGCGGTCGTAGAGCAGCGCGCGGGCGTTGTTGGCGTCGTTGAGGGCGGGCAGGCCGCCGATGCTCATGTTGATGACGTCGACGTTCGCCGTCTTCGCGGCGTAGATCATCCCCTCGAGCAGGGCGTGGCTGGTGCAGCCGGTGATCCACAGGCAGACCCGGACCGAGACCAGCTTGGCCCCGGGTGCCGCGCCGCTCATCGCGCCGCCGAACATCCCGTTCGCGGCGGTGATGCCTGCGACGTCGCTGCCGTGCGCGCCGGACACGATGCCGAGGTTGACGGCCTTGTCCTTGCCGTCGGTCTGGACGACGTAGGGCAGGGCCTCGACGACCGGCGTCGAGGGGTCGTCCACCCCGAGCACCGAGGACTGCCTGGTCCTGGTGAAGCTGCCGAGGGCCGGCTCCTCGGCGAGGTCGAGGTCGCTGTCGCGGTCGACGCGGACCGTGTCGGCGGTCGTGTCCCAGAGCAGCGCGAAGACGTCGGTCGTGTCGCCGTCACGGTCCAGGTCGTTCTCGGCCTCCCCACCGAAGCGCGGGTCGCCCTCGCGGAGGGTGCCGAACCGGTAGGTCCCGTCCGGCGCCGTGTAGGTCCGGCCGCCCGTGGTGAAGGTGCCGCCGGTCGCCGTGACCTGCTGCCCCATCGCGACCCAGCTCGGGTCGTCGTCGGTCACGGGGTCGGTCGCGGTCACCCAGTCGACGATCTTCGTCTCGCCGGTGGTGGTCTTCGCCAGCGCCGGGTGGGCCAGGTCGATCCCGCTGTCGACGATGCCGATCGTCGTGCCGCGCCCGTCCCAGGTGGGGTGCGCCGCCGTGAAGGCCGCTGCGCCCGTGTCCTGCAAAGGCAGGTACGGGTTGGCGCGCGGGGTCGACGCGCCGGGTGGGGTCTGTGGCGTCGCGGGCTGCGAGCCGGCCGGTGCCGGCTCGTCGAGCGGGACGACCTCGTCGAGGTCGACGGCCTGCACCGCCGACAGGGCTGCGGCCTGCTTGGCCCTCCCCGTCGGCAGGGCCACCCGCAGGTACCCCAGGGCGGCGTCCTGCTTGCGGACCACGCCCCCGAGCTGCTCCAGCTGCTGCTGGGCGTCGCGTGCGGCGCCGCCCTTGGCCGCGACCAGCAGCGTGACCGTCGCTGCGCCGTCCCGTCGGGCAGCGGCGAGCAGCTCGTCGTCGTGAGCGCCGAGCCTGCTGCCGCCGGCAGCGCCCCCCGTCGCGCCGGCGGCAGGAGGCAGGAGGAGCGCGCCGCTGACCGCGGTCGCGAGGGCCGTCAGGACGACCGTGGAGGAGCGCCGGAACCGGCGGGGTGTGCCGTGAGCTGCCACAGGGGATCTCCGCGCACGAGGGGATGACGGCGCGGAAGAGCCGCTCGAGGCCCTCTCCGGACGATCCCGGGCGACAGATCCTGTCCGCGGCGGTCACGATCCGGTCACGCGCCGGCCCGCCCTACGGCAGGTCGGGGCGGAACGGCTCGGTCCGCTCCTCCGGTGCGCTCTCGGTCGCCGGCTCCCCGTAGGCGCCCTTGCTGGGCCGCCGACGCCGCACGGGCGGCTCCACGCCGTCGGCGAGCCGCCGGGTCGTGAGCAGGAAGCCGGTGTGCCCGACCATCCGGTGGTCCGGGCGCACCGCGAGTCCCTCGACGTGCCAGCCGCGCACCATCGACTCCCACGAGCTCGGCTCGGTGAAGCTGCCGTGCGCCCGCGGGGCCTCGACGGTGACCGACAGCTGGGTCGTCGTCGCGACGTAGCAGCAGAGCAGGCCGCCCGGGCGCAGGCAGCCGGCGACGGCGTCGAGCGTCTCCCACGGCGCGAGCATGTCCAGGACCACGCGGTCGACGTCGGTCTCGACGAGCTCGTCCTGCAGGGACCCCACCGTGATGCTCCACGCCGGGTGCGGGCCGCCGAAGAAGCGCTCGACGTTGTCGCGGGCGATGTCGGCGAAGTCCTGCCGCCGCTCGTAGCTGGACAGCCGCCCGGTGTCGCCGACCGCGCGCAGCAGCGACATGGACAGCGCCCCCGACCCGACGCCGGCCTCGACGACGTGCGCCCCGGGGAAGACGTCGGCCATCTGCACGACCTGGCCGGCGTCCTTGGGGTAGACGACCTGCGCGCCGCGCTTCATGGACAGCACGTAGTCGCTCAGCAGCGGCCGCAGCGCGAGGTACTCGGTCGTCCCGATCCTCACGACGACGCCCTCCGGGCCGCCGAGGAGCGTGTCGTGCTCGAGGATGCCCTTGTGGGTGTGGAACTGCTTGCCCGCCTCGAGGGTGATCGTGTGCATCCGCCCCTTGGGGTCGGTCAGCTGGACCTGGTCGCCGACGGCGAGGGGTCCGCGGCGCCGGGCCGCTCCCGTGGTCATGCGAGGCCCCGGCGGAGGCGTGCGCGGGTCCGGGGCGAGGGCGAGGTGCGGGTCACGAGCGTCGGAGGCTACCGGGGACGGCCTACGGGCTGACGGCCTTGGCGACGTCCTCGGCCACGAGCACCCCGAGCCGTCCCTCGGCGTCGCGGACGACGTACTCCGGCGCCGGCGCCGCGCGCATCGCGGTCAGGAGGTCCTCGCCCCGTAGGCCGGGGTCGAGCAGCATCGAGACGTCGACCCGCCGGGACAGGGCGCTGACGGCGATCCAGGGCCGCCGCACCTCCGGCGTCGCGATGACCGCGGCCTCGCTGACCACGCCCTCGGGCCGCCCCGCTCCCCCGACGACGACCAGCCCGCGCGCCCCGACCTCGTTGGCGCGACGCACCGCCTCGGCGAGCGGCAGGTCGGCGGGGACGCCGAGGGCCGGCCGGGCGAGGGCCCCTGCCGTGACGCCGGGCAGCTTGGCCGTCATCTGCTCGCGCCGCAGGGAGGCGGTCGCGCCGACGTAGATGAACGAGGCGATGAGCCCGGTGAACACGAGGCTGCCCGCGCCCTCGCCCCCGAGGCCGAGCGCCGGCAGGACGACCAGCAGGGCGAGCGGCACGACGACGAGCGCGAGGACCCGGCCGGCCCAGGCGCTGACGATCGTGGCCCGGTGACCGTCGCCGGTGGCCTGCCAGACGGCCGCGCGCAGGACCCGTCCGCCGTCCAGCGGCAGGCCGGGCAGCAGGTTGAACACGGCGAGCACGGCGTTGATGACGGCGATGCCGCGGACGAGGAACCAGGCCAGGCCGCCCTCGTCGAGCAGCTCCGCGCCGGCGTAGCCGAGCCCGCCCAGCAGCAGCGACACCATCGGGCCGGCGACGCCGACGGCGTACTCGCGCGCCGGGGTCTGCGGCGGGCTGGTGATCTCGGTCAGCCCGGCCAGCAGCGTGACCGTGATGCTTCTGACCGGCAGGCCGAAGGCCCGGGCGACGACGCAGTGGCCGATCTCGTGCAGCAGCACCGACGCCAGCAGCATCACGGCGTAGACCCCGGCGGCCGCGAAGCCCTGCGTCTGGCCGAACCGCTGTGACAGCAGCGGCCCGTAGCTCAGGACCGTGAACGCGGCGAACAGGAACCACGACGGCGTGAGGAAGACCGGCACGCCGAGGACGCGCCCGATCCGCAGCCCCTGGTCGCCCACCCGCTCGACCCTACGGGGGCAGGGGCGAGGACGCCGACCAGGCGACGCGGGAGCCCACCGGCTCGACGTGGCGCAGGTGCAGCCCGAGCGCGCCGGCGCGGGCGGTGGCCTCCGCGGCGGTCGCGGCCACCGCGACCAGACGGCCGCCCGG
>JAOPWW010000476.1 GCA_025965495.1 Frankiales bacterium | reverse complement strand
GGCGCCCCCCGCGAGCGCGCGGTCGGCCGCGGCCCGCAGCCGAAGGGCGGAGTCCTCGAGGTCGCCCGTGCCGTCGCCGGGCAGCTCGACGACGACGGCGTCGCGCCCCTCGGCCTCCAGCCGGGCGGCCAGCACCCGCAGGCCGGCGGTGTTGCCGCCGTAGCCCGGCACGAGCAGGACGGGGCCGAGCCGGTCCTGCGCGACCGCCGAGCGGGGTGCGCTCGCGCGGCCGTGGACGGCGACGAGCACCCCTGCGACGACGGCGAGCCCGGCCAGCAGGGCCAGCACCTGCAGGAGGCGTCGTCGGGCGGGGCTCACGCGATCATCCTGCCGTGGCGGCGGCGCCGCGGCCTGGTGGCAGCATGACCCTCCCGCGTCCCCACCCCCGGCGCGCGCCCGCCCGCCTCGCCCGCCACCCGCGGGCCGCCCCCTCGGAGCCCCCGTGCTGACCGCAGCCACCGTCGTCCCACCGCCCGTCAACGAGCCCGTGCGCACCTACGTGCCGGGGTCGGCGGAGCGGGCGTCGCTGCAGGCCCGGCTGGCCGACATGGCGGCGTCGCCGGTGGACCTCCCGCTGTGCATCGACGGCGTGTGGCGCCCCGGGGGCGGCGCGCCGATCGACGTCGTGCAGCCGCACCGGCACGCGGCCGTGCTCGGGACGACCCGCGAGGCGACGGGGCCCGACGTGCAGGCCGCCGTCGACGCAGCCCTGGCCGCCGCACCCGCGTGGCGCGCGCTGTCCTACGACGACCGGGCCGCGGTCCTGCTGCGCGCGGCCGAGCTGCTCGCCAGCACCTGGCGCGACACCCTCAACGCGGCGACGATGCTCGGGCAGAGCAAGTCGGTGCACCAGGCCGAGATCGACAGCGCCTGCGAGCTGAGCGACTTCCTGCGCTTCAACGTCGCCTTCGGCGCGCAGGTGCTCGCCGAGCAGCCGGTCAGCGGGCCGGGCGTCTGGAACCGGCTGGACCACCGGCCGCTCGAGGGCTTCGTCCTCGCGATCACGCCGTTCAACTTCACCGCCATCGCGGGCAACCTGCCGCTCGCGCCCGCCCTGATGGGCAACACCGTCGTCTGGAAGCCCTCGCCCACCCAGCAGCTGGCCGCGCACCACACGATGCGGCTGCTCGAGGCGGCCGGGCTGCCGCCCGGCGTCGTCAACATGGTGACCGGCAACGGGCAGGCCGTCAGCGAGGTGGCGCTGCCGCACCCGGACCTCGCCGGCATCCACTTCACCGGCTCGACCGGGACCTTCCAGCGGCTCTGGCAGCAGGTCGGGCAGGGGCTGACGGGCTACAAGACCTACCCGCGCCTGGTGGGGGAGACCGGCGGCAAGGACTTCGTGCTGGCCCACCCCTCGGCCGACCCGCTGGCCCTCGAGGTGGCACTCGTGCGCGGCGCCTTCGAGTACCAGGGGCAGAAGTGCTCCGCGGCCTCCCGCGCCTACGTCCCCCGGTCGCTATGGGAGGCCGGGCTGCGCGACGGCCTGGCCGACCGGACCCGCTCCCTGGTCTACGGCGACGTCACCGACCTGACCGTCTTCGGCGGCGCCGTCATCGACCGGCGCGCCTACGACCGGCTCGCTCGTGTCGTCGACGACGCCGCAGCCGACCCGAGCCTGCAGGTGCTCGCCGGCGGCACCGCCGACGACAGCGAGGGCTTCTTCGTCCAGCCCACCGTGCTGGTGGGGGAGGACCCGCGGCACGCCGTGTTCCGCGACGAGTACTTCGGCCCGGTGCTGTCGGTGCACGTCTACGACGACACGGCATCGGGGACTGCCGCCTGGGAGGCGACCCTCGACCTGGTCGACACGACGGCCCCGTTCGCCCTGACCGGGGCGGTGTTCGCCGACGACGCCTACGCCGTCGCGCAGGCCAGCGAGCGGCTGCGCTTCACGGCCGGCAACTTCTACGTCAACGACAAGCCCACGGGGGCCGTCGTCGGCCAGCAGCCGTTCGGCGGGGCCCGCGCGAGCGGCACGAACGACAAGGCGGGGTCGGTGCTCAACCTGCTGCGCTGGACGTCGCCGCGGACGGTCAAGGAGACGTTCGCGCCGCCTCACGCGCACGAGTACCCGTCCATGCAGCCGGACGCGTGACACGCTGCGGCCCGAGAGCCACCACGAGGAGCTTGCGATGACCGAGCCGGAGCAGCCCACCCCGATGCGCCCCGACGTCTGGGGGGACGGTCCGCCGCCGCAGCGCACCGGCCCGGCCGGCTCGGGGCCGCTGGACATGTCGCAGGACCCGGACCGGGTGCAGGTGCCTGGGCGGACGGGTCCCGGCGGGTCCGGGCCGCTGGACCTGTCGCAGGACCCGGACCGCGTGCAGGTGCCCGGGCGGACGGGTCCGGGTGGGTCCGGGCCGCTGGACCTGTCGCAGGACCCGGACCGGGTGCAGGTGCCCGGGCGGACGGGTCCGGGTGGGTCCGGGCCGCTGGACCTGTCGCAGGACCCGGACCGCGTGCAGCCCGGACCGCCGACGTCGCTGCTTCCCCCGGCGCCGTTCCCGCCCGGAGTGGCGCTGGACCCTGCGCGCGACCCGGACCGGGTGCACCCCGGGGACCGCACCCTCGTCGACCTGCTCGGCGAGGGTGCGCAGGAGGAGCAGCGCGACGGCTACGTCTGGCTCGCCGGTCTGCTCGCCGTCCTGGTCTTCCTCGGCCTGGTCGCGTACGCGGCCAGGTTCCTCGGCCCGGGCTGAGCGCCCGGACCGAGGACCGTGCTCAGCGGCCCGTCTTCTCCTTGAGCTCCTCGATCTTGAGCGACGCGTCGGCCTTGGACAGGCCCTCGGTGTCGACCTCCTCGTGCGCCTGCTGGGCGAGCGTGGACAGGTAGCTCTCCTGCGGGCCGGTGGCGGGCTCGTCGCCCGACACCCAGTCGTGCGGGTCCTTCTCGGCGTCGTGCTGCACAGCGTCCTTGTCGACCATGTCAGTCCCTCTCGTCGTTCTCGAACACGTGTTCGACGCCGTACCCGGACCTGGAGCCGGTACACCCGGGCCGCGACGGCGGTCGGGGCACGGGCGGTCCCAGTACTCTGCGCGCGCGGATCGACCCAGCGCGCCTGCTGAGCGCGCCGGTGGCTCGCGCGGCGTCGTCACGGACGCGGTCGGGGAGATGGTGACGTGGCTGCTCGTCGTCCTCGCCTTCGCGGCCTGCGTCGGCCTCCCGGCGGTGCTCGGCGGGCTCGCGGCCGGTGGCACGGGCGTCCTGGTCGGGGCCGTGCTCGGGCTGGTCCTGTTCGTCGTGCTCGCGGTGGCCCTCCTGGTGCGCGGGGCGCGCGACGCCCAGGCCTGGTGGCGGCGCACCGCCCGCCGGGACCGCACCGGAGCCTGACCGGCGGCGGTCAGAGGCAGGACGACCCGCTCCCGCTCACACGGGCTGCGCGGCGGCCGCGGCGCTGCGCTGGGCGTCGCTCGTGGCCGCGGCCGACGTCGCGAGCACCTGGGCCGCCAGGGCGTCCGGCCTCGCGG
>JAOPWW010000293.1 GCA_025965495.1 Frankiales bacterium | reverse complement strand
GCACCGCTGCCCGGGGGCAGCAGGCCGACGACGAGCAGCAGCGCGAGCGCCGTCGCCCAGTTCGCGGCGCCGAGGGCGGGCAGCAGGCCGCGGGCCCGCAGCCACCAGTCGGGGAACACGGCGTAGGCCAGCAGGAACGGCGTCAGCAGCAGGACGAGGCGCCCACGGGGCCCGTCGGTGGCGCCCGTGACCCAGAGCGCGAGCACCAGGGCCGCGCTCACCGTGGTGGCCAGCGCGAGGTACAGGCTCCAGATCTCGCAGCCGAGGCGGTGCTGGGCGGAGCCCGTTCTGGCGGCCAGGGTGCGGATCGAGTAGCCGGCCTGCCCGAGGTCCACCGCCCACCACGCGTAGCCGATCCAGCCGAGGGCGACGGCGAAGTCGGCGAAGCTGCTCGCCCCCAGCCGACGAGCGATCAGCACGACGCTCACGAGGGACACCAGCTTGGGCAGCCAGTCCGACAGCAGGGTCAGCCAGGCCGTGCGGCGCATGGGGGTCCCTCCGGGTCGGCAGTGCTGCCTGCGACACAGGAGGCGGGGGCGCTCACCGCTGATACGCGACGTATCAGCAGCCACCGCACCGGCTCCTAGGGCTCGCCGTCGCACCGCAGCGGCAGCGGGAGGGGGCAGGACCGTGCAGGCGAGCCGAACCGACGTGCTTCGCACGACCGCGCACAAGGTCCGGGGCCGCGTCGCGTGCGTGAACGTCTTCGACGTCCTGGCGCGCTCGACCGCTCCGCGACCCGTGGCGCCCCGCCCCGGCCTGGCCGTCGTCCGGGAGACGGCGCTCGACGGGCTGCTGCGCGACGCTCCGGGCGAGCGCAGCGGACGGCTGGTCACCCTCGTCGGCCGGTCCGCGCTGCTGTCCCGCGCACAGCTGCGCTCGCGCCGGCGTCGGCACCGGGCACGGTTCGCGCGGGGAGACGTGGCGTACGTCGCCACCCTGGACGGGGAGCTCGCCGCCTGGGCCTGGGTCGCCCTGGGGCCGCACGTGGACTGCCGGTGGAGCGGGCTGCACTTCGAGCTCGACCCCGGCGACGCCTACCTGTACGACCTGTGGTCCTTCCCCGTGGTGCGCTCGAGCGGCGCCGGTGCCTTCGTCGTGGAGGAGATGCTCCGCGACCTCCGCGAGCGCGGGCTCGCCGACCGCGCCTTCGGCTACGTGCTGCGGGGCAACCGGGCCAGCCAGGTGATGCACCGGCTCGTGCTCGGGTTCTCGCAGGTCCAAGAGGTCAGAGGAGTCCGCGTCATGAGCCACTGGGCCTGGCAGGTCCCGGACAGCGCCGTCCCACCCGAGGGTCCCTGCGGACCGGTGCCGGCGCGACTGCCGCAGGTCCCGGCGTGACGAAGGTGTGCGCGCCGCCCCCCGAGGTGTTCGACGCCGGTCTGCGCGCGGCGCAGCTCCAGGAGGGCATCGCCGACGCCGTCCTGCGGCTCGGCCGGCGCGGCGCGGTCGTGGCCGTGTCGGGCGGGGTCGACAGCGGGGTCGTCGCGGCGCTGTGCGCACGGGCCCTCGGACCGGAGCACGTCATGCTGCTGCGACTGCCCGAGGAGGGGCTGGGCACCCGGTCCGCCGACCTCGGCCGGCAGCTGGCCACCGCCCTCGGGACGCCCACGGCCGAGCAGGGCATCAGCGCGGCGCTGGAGCAGCTGGGCTGCTACGACCAGCAGCGCGACGCCGTGCGCGCGGTCGTCCCCGACTACGAGTCCGGCTGGCCCTTCAAGCTGGTGCGCTCCGCGCCGTCCGGGGCGATGACGGTCTTCTCCCTCGTCGTCGAGCGCCCGGACGGGAGCCGCCAGACCCGTCGGGTCCCTGCGGTCGCCTACCGCGAGCTGCTGGCCGCCACCAACATGAAGCAGCGCGTCCGGACGCTCGTCACCTACACCTGGGCCGACCGGCTGCACGCCGCGGTCGCGGGGACGCCGAACCTCATCGAGTACGACCAGGGGTTCTTCGTCAAGGGGGGCGACGGCCTCTGCGACGTCAAGCCGATCGCGGGCCTGTACAAGCAGCAGGTCTACGCCCTGGCCCGCTACCTGGACCTGCCCGAGGCCATCGCCGGGCGAGCCCCCACGACGGAGACGTTCACGCTGGCCCAGTCGCAGGAGGAGTTCTACTTCGGCTACCCGCTCGACCAGATGGACCTGCTGGTCTGGGGCGTCCGCAACCACGTGGCCGCCGAGGTGGTGGCCGACCGCTGCGACCTGACGGTCCAGGAGGTCGAGCAGGGCTACCGGGAGGTGGCGCGCCGGCAGGTCGCGACGGCCTACCTCCACGCCCCTGCGCTCGTGCTCGACGACGCCCCCGCCCAGGTCTGAGGTGTGCGGCGTCGGCGGCGTGGTGCGCGCGGACCGCGACGAGCCGGTGGCGGACGGCGCGCTGCGCCGCATGGCCGCGGCCCTTCGGCACCGCGGCCCCGACGGCTACGGCCTGGCCCGCGGCGCGGGGGTCGGGCTCGTCTCGACCCGCCTGGCGATCGTGGACCTGGTCGGGGGCTGGCAGCCCATGCAGGCCCGGCCGGGGGGACCGGTGCTCGTCTACAACGGCGAGGTCTACAACCACCTCGAGCTGGCTGCGGACCTGCGACGCGAGGGCGTGCACCTGCGCACGGGCACGGACACCGAGGTGGTGCTGCGCCTGCTCGAGCGCCGCGGCCTCGAGGCGCTCCCCCTGCTCAACGGCCAGTTCGCCCTGGCCTGGTGGGAGCCCGGCCCGCGCCGGCTCACCCTGGTCCGGGACCGCTTCGGCGTCCGCCCGCTGCACCACGCCCTCACGGCCGGCGGCGACCTGGTCTTCGGCTCCGAGCCCGGAGCCCTGTTCGCCTCCGGCGAGGTGTCCCCCGCGCCCGACCTGCACGGTCTCGACGACGTCTTCACCACCTGGGGCGCGCGGGCGCCGCGCACCGTCTTCCGCGACGTCAGCCAGGTGCGTCCGGGCCACGCCGTCGTCTGGCAGGCCGGCCGGGTCGTGCACGACGCCGCGTGGTGGAGCCCGGACGTCGGCTCCCGCACAGACCCCGCGCACCAGCCGCTCGAGCCGCTGCTGCGCGACAGCGTCCGGCTGCGCCTGCGGGCCGATGTCGACGTCGGCGCCTACCTCTCCGGAGGTCTGGACTCGAGCCTGCTGACGGCGCTGGCCCTGCAGGAGAGCGACCGGCCCCTGCGCACCTTCTCGGTGGCGTTCGACGACCCCCGCTACGACGAGAGCCCCTGGCAGCAGCAGGTCGCCGCTGCGCTCGGGACGGTCCACCACGTGCTGCGCGTCGGCCCGAGCGACATCGCCGACGGCTTCCGCGAGACCGTGGTGCACGCCGCGACGCCGCTCGTCCGGACCGCGCCCGTGCCGATGCGGCTGCTGGCGCGGTCCGCCCGGGAGCACGGCATCACCGTCGTCGCCACGGGCGAGGGCGCCGACGAGCTCTTCCTCGGCTACGACGTCTTCAAGGAGGTGCTGGCCCGGCGCAGGTCGGTCGAGCACCCCGCCCACGCCGCCGCGCTCGACGCGCTCTACCCGCACCTGGCGGACCGCGCCCGCGGACCCGGCTGGCGGCGGGCCCTGAGCGCCGCCGGCGACGCAGCCGACCCCCTGTTCTCGCACCAGCCGCGCGCCGTCGCCACGCACGCCGTCACCGGAGCGCTCTACCGCGAGGACGTGCGCCAGGAGCTCGACGGCGTCGGCTCGCTGGACCGGCTCCGCGCCCAGCTGCCCCTCGCCTTCGACGGGTGGGACGACGTCGAGCGCGCGACCTGGCTGGAGCTGACGACGCTGCTCGAGCCCTACCTGCTCGCGGCCCAGGGCGACCGCGCCTCGATGGCGCACGGGGTCGAGGGCCGCTACCCGTTCCTGGACCACCGCGTGTTCGAGCACGCCATGGGGCTGCCGCGCGCGGAGCGCCTGAGCGCGTCCGCGGACAAGGTGGCCCTGCGCCGGCTCGCCACGCGCCTGCTGCCGCCGGAGGTGGCCGCCCGCCCCAAGCAGCCCTACCGCGCCCCCGAGGTCCTTCCCTTCTTCGGGGTCGACGCTCCCGCCTGGGTCGCCGACGCGCTCAGCCCTGCCGCGCTGGAGGCGACCGGCGTCTTCGACGGCCAGCGTGCGCAGGGTCTGGTGCGGCGGTGCCGGGACGGGCGGGTGCAGGGCCAGCGCGAGGCGATGGCACTGGTCAGCGTGCTGTCCACCCAGGTGTGGTTCGAGGAGCACTGCGGGCCCGGACGGGTGCGGCACGACGAGGAGACCAGCAGGCCGAGGGTGGTCCTCGACCTGGACGAGACAGCGTGGGAGGTGTCGGCGTGACCAGCACCAGCAGGACCGGCTCGGTCGTGGACCAGATGCGGACGTTCGTGGAGGAGAACTTCCTCTACCTGAGGCCGGAGGTGGTGCTCGGCGACGGCGACGACCTGCTGGCCCTCGGGCTCATCGACTCGATGGGCTTCGTCGAGCTGGTCGAGCAGGTCCAGTCGCGCTTCGGCGTGCAGGTCGACGACGCCGAGATCACGGAGGCCAACTTCGGGTCGCTCGCCGCGATGGGCGCCTTCGTCGCCCGGCACGGCCAGGAGTGAGGTGAGCGGCCCGTCGGGCGCGTGGGTGCTGCACGACGACCTCGTCGCGGCCGCCAGGTCCTGGCCCGACCGCTGCGGCGTGCGCGACGCCTCGGGCTCGTCCACCTGGGCCGAGCTGCTCGCGGCCTCCGAGCACGTCGCGTCCCGGCTCCTGCTGGCCGGGCTCGCCCCCGGTGACCGCGTCGCGGTCGTCATGCGCGCGGGCCGGCTCCCCGTCGCGGCCCTCTACGGGACGTCGTCGGCAGGGCTGTGCATCGTGGTCCTGGACCCGCACGCGCCGGTCGAGCGGCTCGTCGCGCTGCTCGACCACTGCGGGGCCTCTGCCGTGGTCTGCGACGAGGGCACGGCGTCGTCGGTCCGGCAGGCGGCCGCCCGGGCCGGCCGCGACGTCGTGGTCCTCCTCCTGCGCGACGACGCCCTGACCGACCGGCCCGCGACCGTCGAGCTCCTGGCCCGCCGCCCCCTGGGGGTCGACCTGGCGGCGCTCGTGTACACGTCCGGCTCGACCGGCCGGTCCCGGGCCGCGGTGTTCCTGCACCGCAACCTGGAGGCCACCGTCGCCCTCGTGCAGGCCAGCCTGCCCGTGACCGCTGCCGACCGCGTCCTGTCGACGCTCCCGCTGTCCCACACCTACGGGCTCTACCAGGTGCTCCTCGCCGTCCGGACCGGGGCGACCCTCGACCTGCGCAGCGCGCTGCTCGTGGGGGACCTGCTGCGCGTGCTGCGGGAGCAGCAGACCACCGTGCTCCCCGGGGTCCCCGCGCTGTGGCACGCGCTGCTCGGCGACGCCGGCTCGGGCACGCACCCGAGCGTCCGGGTCGTCACGAACGCCGGGGCCGCCCTGCCCCCGGCCCTCGGGGCCCGGCTGCGCACGGCGTTCCCGGCGGCGGAGGTGTTCGCGATGTACGGGCAGACCGAGTGCGGCCGTGCCTGCGTCCTGCCGGCCGACCGCTTCGCCACGCACCCGGACGCGGTCGGGTTCCCCCTGCCCGGCACCGACGGCTGGCTCGTGGACCAGGACGGCCGCGAGCCGCCGGACGGCGAGGTCGGCGAGCTCCACGTCCGCGGCGAGCACGTCATGCAGGGGTACTGGCGCGACGCGCCGGCGACGACGGCCAAGCTCGTCCCGGGCCGCTGGCCGGGGGACCGCGTCCTCCGCACCGGCGACCTGTTCCGCCGGGACGCGGCTGGCCACCTGTGCTTCGTGGCCCGGCGCGACGACATGATCACCACCTCCGGGGAGAAGGTCGCGCCGCTGGAGGTCGAGCGGGTCCTCGCGTCGGCGGACGGCGTCGGGGAGGCAGCCGTCCTCGGGGTGCTCGACGCGCGGCGCGGTCAGCGGGTCGTCGCCCACGTGGCGCCCCGGGCCGGTGCCGTCCTCGACCCCGAGGCGCTCCGCCGGCACTGCCGGGTGCACCTCGAGCCCAGCAAGGTCCCGACCCAGGTGACGGTGCACGACCACCTGCCGCACCTGAGCAACGGGAAGGTCGACCGCGTGGCCCTGTCGGCCTCGGCGGCCGGGGCAGGCACCGGCGCGGCCTGACCGGAGCGGCAGCGCCCGCCCGACACCTCACCAGCGAGGCAGCGCACCCGGGACCGGGTCCGCGAGCAGCGCCCACGTCGCCTTGCCCCCCTCGCCGTCCCGGACGACGCCCCAGCCCTCGCACAGGGTCTCGACGAGGAACATGCCGCGGCCGGAGACGGCGCCGTCCTGAGGCGCCACGCCCGGCCCGGGCAGGTCGGTGCTGCCGTCGTTCACGAGCAGCAGCAGACCGTCGCACAGCCGGGTGAGGCAGATCCGGAACCCCGTGCCGGCGTGCACGACGGCGTTGGTCGCCAGCTCGCTGACGACCAGCAGGCACGCGTCCTCGAGCTCGTCCAGCCCGAGCTCCCGCAACCAGCAACGGGCCTGCTGGCGGACCGACCCGACCGACGTGGGCGAGGCGGGCCAGGTCCCCGTCAGCTCCTCGCAGACGTCCGTGACCGTCACGAGCCCGTGCCGCCCTGCCGCTGCTCGAGGTCGCTCACGTCGGCGCGCGCCCGGAACAGCAGCGACGCCACGGTCTCGTGGGGTCCGGCCGTGGCCAGGCCGATGCTCGAGGTGGTGGACCTCGCCTCTCCGAGCAGCCCGGGGAGGTCCGCCAGCCGGCCGACGGCCTCGCCCACGGTCGTCCCGGTCAGCCCGCAGACCAGCTCGTCCGCGTCCTCCCCCGCCTCGAGCAGGACGACGAGGTCGTCGGGTCGGAGGGCGACGGCGAGGGCCCGCACGACCGGGACGCAGGAGGCCTGCCGCGGAGGTCCGCCTCCGCCCGAGCAGGCGTGCGCGCTGTGCTCGACCCGGACGAGGGCGAGGACGAACGGCACCCCGGCGCGACGGGCCGCGCGCAGCGCCGCCTCGAGCGGTCGCAGGCGCTGCTGCTGCAACGCCTCCGTCCCCGCCACGTCCGCGACCACGACCTGCAGCAGCTCGACGGCCTCCAGCCGGTCGGTGGTGACCGCCAGCCGCTCGTCGGCCTCGCGCAGCCGGCGGAGCGCGTCCAGGCGCTCGCCCCCGTCCACGTGGTCGCCGACCACCGTGCGCGCAGCCAGGGCGTCCATGTCCGCGGCCGCCGCGGCGCGCTTGGCCGCCGCCGCCTGCTGCCGGTGGCGCACCGACTCCACCGAGGGCGGACCGAGAGGCGGCGCCACGACGTCGGCCGCGGTCCGTCGCGACGAGCGCCTGCTGTCAGTCCCTTGGTACCGCATGTCACCACCACGCTCGAAGAGCGCGGCCGGAGGATGCGTGTGTCTGGACAGACCCGGTCGCCGTGGTGTGACCGTAGGCGAGATGTCGTCCCCTGGCCAGGACCGTCCCGACGGCCGAGCGGCTCCGGGCTCACAGCACCTGCAGGCGAGTAGCGTCCCTCGCGCCGCTCGAGAGCTGCGCCGCCGTCAGGCGGCCGCCCGGTCGGAGCACTGCTGCACAGGGACGGCGGTGCGGCATGCAGGAGGACGACCCCACCGGACAGGGGAGCCACCTGCCGCACCGCCTCGAGGTGCTCTGCCGCCGCGCGCTGCCCCGCGCCGGGGTCGACGGGGCCGGGGTCGCGCTGGTGACCCGCGCCGGTCACCGGGCGACGGTCTGCGCCACCGACGCGGTGGCGGCCCGGCTCGAAGAGGCGCAGTTCGTGCTCGGCGAGGGTCCGTGCGTCGACGCCTCCGCCGGCCGCAGCCCGGTCCTGCTCGACGACCTCCTCGACCTGTCGAGGTGGACCCGCGCGCGGTGGCCCGGCTTCCTCGAAGCGGCCGGGGAGGTCGGCGTCCGGGCGGTGTTCGCCTTCCCCCTGCGGCTCGGCACCGTCGCCTTCGGGGCCCTGGACCTCTACCGCCTCACACCCGGTCCGCTGCAGGCCGACGAGCTCCGGACCGCGCTCCTCACCGCCGACGTCGCGGCGCTCGCGCTGCTCGAGCTGCGCGAGGGCAAGGACCTGCTGCGGCAGGCGGAGGACGGCGCGGGAGAGGGCGCCATGACCGCCTTCCGCTACCAGGTGCACGGGGCTGCCGGCATGGTGAAGGTGCAGCTCGGAAGTACCATCGAGCACGCCCTCATGCACCTTCGGGCCTTCGCCTTCGCGGAGGACCGCTCGATCGACGACATCGCCAAGGACGTGCTCGAAGGTCGGCTCAGCTTCACGAGGGAGAACCCATGACGGACGAGCCGGACGCGGCCGAACGCGAGCGGAGCTCGGTCGCCCTGGCCGACACCTTCGTCGCCCTGGCGGACAGCCTCGTCGACGACTACGACGTCGTCGACCTCATGGACCAGCTGGTGCTGGCGTGCGTCGGCCTGTTCGACATCGCGGCGGCGGGACTGCTGCTCGTCGACCAGCGCGGGGGTCTGCAGGTCGTCGCGTCCTCCAGCCAGCAGGCGCGGGTCCTCGAGCTGTTCCAGCTGCAGAGCGACGAGGGCCCGTGCCTCGACTGCATCCGGAGCGGCACGGCGCTCACCGTGGCGGACCTCCAGCTCGAGCGGGCCCGCTGGCCGCGCTTCACCGAGCAGGCCTCGGCCAGCGGCTTCACGTCGGTGCACGCGGTCCCTCTGCGGCTCCGGCGCGAGATCATCGGCGGGCTGAACCTGTTCGGCGACCAGCGCGCGGCCATGAGCGCGCACGAGCAGCGGCTCGCCCAGGCGCTCGCCGACGTGGCCACCATCGGCATCCTGCAGCAGCGGTCGGTGCACCGCGCCGGCCTGCTGGCCGAGCAGCTGCAGACCGCCCTCGACAGCCGGCTGGCGATCGAGCAGGCCAAGGGCGTGCTCGCCCAGCACGGCGGCCTCGACATGGAGGGCGCCTACCGGGCGCTCCGCGACTACGCCAGGAGCCACCACCTCAAGCTGCTCGCTGCGGCGCAGTCCGTGGTGCAGAACGACCTCGACCTCGACGACGTCGTGCGCGCCGCAGGCTCCGCACGCAGCTGAGGGCAGCGCATCACCTGCTCTCCACGGGCAGCGCCGGGACGCGCGGCGGGTCACACGACGCGGGCACCCTCCGGCAGCAGTCGCAGCGCCAGCACGGCACTCCCCCGTCTGGCGGTGGACTGCCGCGAGGGCACCTCGCGCGCCACGGCCGCGCGGAACCAGTCGACGAGCGAGGGCACGCCGGCCAGGGGCAGCGCCTGCGCGAGCCGGAGCCAGACGACCTCGCTGACCCCCACCGCAGCCGCCTCACCGACCGCCTCGACCGACCACGCCCACACGTCGGCGACGTGGTGCTCGACCAGCTGTCGCCACGCGTCGACGTCGCCGGCTGCGGCCGCGTGCAGCAGGACGGCGTCGGCCAGCGCGCGACGTTGCCGGCCCGAGAGCTCCCCGGGCGCCCGGGCCTGCTCAGGCACCAGCGCGAGGAGGGACGTACGAGGGACAGGCACAGACATCGCAGACCACGCTTCAGGAGAGCGCGGCTGCGGCGCGGTGCTCTGGGCACTCGCAGCTGCTGGGGAGGTTGCCGACGATAGGCCCCGCGTGCGCTCTTGCCAATCTTCGGACACGGGCGGCGGGACAGGACGCCCCGTGCGCTCGAGGTCGTTCCGGCCGGAGGGGCCGCCGCCCGGAGGGTGCATGCTGACCGCGAGCCCTACGCCGTCGCCGCGCCGGCGGGGAGCGTCTGCCTCGGCGAGGAGCGCACGTGACCGGGGTGCAGCCAGCGCCGAGCACCCAGGACGTCGCGCTGGCCCGCCACTTCGTGCGCCTCGCGGACACGCTCGACGCGGACGACGACGACGTCGACCTGCCGAGGCAGCTCGTGGCCACGTGCGTCGAGGTCCTGGGGACGTCCGCCGTCGGTGTCCTGCTGATGGACCCGCAGGGGGCGGTGTCCCTCGTCGCCGCGTCGAGCCGGGACGTCCGGCGGCTGGAGCTCATCGAGGTGCAGAGCGAGCAGGGGCCCTGCCGCGACTGCGTGGGGACCGGGGACGCGGTCACCGTCGACGAGCTGGCCGACGTGGCCGAGCGGTGGCCGCAGTTCGCCCCGGCCGCCGCCTCGCTCGGCTTCCGCTCGCTGCACGCGATCCCGCTGCGCCTGCGCCACGAGGTCATCGGCAGCCTGAACCTGTTCCGCCGGGGAGCCGGCGCGCTCACGCTGGCGGAGGAGCAGATCGCCCGCGCCCTGGCGGACGTCGCGACCATCGGCGTGCTGCAGCAGCGCGGCGCCCGCAGCTCGTCCGTGCTCGCCGACCAGCTCCAGAACGCGCTGACGAGCCGGGTGGTCGTGGAGCAGGCCAAGGGCGTGCTCAAGGCGAGCAGCGCGCTCGACATGGACAGCGCCTTCCAGGCCCTGCGGCGCTACGCGCGCACCCACCACCTCGGCCTGACGGAGGTGGCCCGCGACCTCGTCTCGGCACGCCTGCCGACGGCGGACGTGCTCGCCGGTCGGCGCCTGCGTCCCGAGGACCGGGACCCGCCCGGCCCCTGACCGGGACGTCAGACCGCCGGGGTCAGCAGGCCTCGCGGTCCGTGCGGCGCGCACCGGACGGGGCCGGCCGCGGGGGGAGCGGACGCGGGACGTCTCCGTCGTGACGGCCGGTGATGACACCGCCGACGATGCGGACCTGCACCTGCCGGTCCTGCTCGGGCACCGCGGCGGGCTGCGGCCGGCCGTCGCCGGCGCGCTGCTGCGGGAGCGCGGCCTGCCGCTGGGCGAGCCCGGTCACGTCGACGCTCCAGCCCAGCTCCGGACCGCGCTCGTCCTCGTCGACCGTGAAGGCCACCACCTGCCCGTCCAGCCGGTCGGCGAGCTCGTCCGAGCGGGTCTGCAGGACGACGTCGTCGTCGACCACGCGGTAGGCGACGGTCCGGATGACCGGCAGCGCGCGGGCCGTGTAGGCGACCCGCCCGACGGTGCGCTGTCGCAGCAGGTGCAGGCAGTCGCCGCGCGCGACGAGGGTCACGGCGCGCAGGCCGTCGCGAGGGACCGGGCCAGGCCTCGGGGGCGTCATGTCCGGGCCGACGCAGGTCTGCCGTTCCCCACGACGGCGTCCGGCACGCGGACCGCCACGGGGACCACGGGAGCCGGCTCGGGCTGCGCGGCCGCGGACTCGCGCGCCAGGAACGACCCGAGCTCGCCGATGGTGCTCATCAGGGGCGCGGGGAACACGACGGTGGTGTTCTTGTCCGCGCCGATCTCCATGAGCGTCTGCAGGTTGCGCAGCTGCAGGGCGAGCGGGTGGGCCATCATGATGTCGGAGGCCTCGCCGAGCGCCGCGGCCGCGAGGTGCTCGCCCTCGGCGTTGATGACCTTGGCGCGCTTCTCGCGCTCGGCCTCGGCCTGCTTGGCCATGGCGCGCTTCATGGTGTCCGGGAGCTGGATGTCCTTGAGCTCGACGAGCGTCACCGCGATGCCCCAGTCGAGCGTGGTGACGTCGAGGATCTCGCGGATGTCGAGGTTGATCCGGTCGGTCTCCGACAGGGTCTCGTCGAGCGTGTGCTGGCCGACGACCTTGCGGAGCGTCGTCTGGGCGATCTGGTTGATCGCGGTATGGACGTCCTCGATCGCGACGACCGACTTCACCGGGTCGACGACCTTGAAGTAGGCGACGGCGGAGATGTCGACGCTGACGTTGTCGCGCGTGATGATCCCCTGCGACTGGATCGGCATCGTGATGATCCGCAGCGACACCCGCCGCAACACGTCGACGAGCGGGACGATGAGGCGCAGCCCCGGCTGACGGGTGCCGAGGACGCGGCCGAGCCGGAACAGGACGCCCTGCTCGTACTGCTGGACGATGCGCAGGGACAGCGACAGCGCCACCAGCACGACGGCGGCGAGCACAGCGAGGGTCGTGGTGAGCGTGGACATGGCTACCTCGGGGACGTGGACGAGTGGGACGGCGGGCGTGCTGGTCGGGGGCAGGAGGCCGGCGGGGCGCGTCCCGCCTCCGGCCCGAGGTCGTCACGGGCTGGAGCCCATGCGGTCCATGAGCTGGCCGCGGGTGAGGGCGAACCGGGCCAGGACCACCCGGTCCTCGTACCGGTCCACCTGCTCCGGCAGGGCGGCAGCGGCGGCCAGGACCTCGTCGGGCGTGTAGCCGGCCCGGGTCATCACCGCGAGCACCTGCGCGCGGGACAGCCGGTGCTGGGCCTGCTGCAGGACGTCCACGGCGGTGGACGTCGCCTCGCTCTCGGTCCCGGCAGCCGCAGCAGGCGGGGCCGGTCCGGCCCGCACCCGCGGGCCGTCGTCGTGTCGGGTCCTCATGTTTGCTCCTCCTCCGGCTGGCGGGTGGTCTAGGAGCTGCCGGTCAGCGGAGCCAGCTGTCGCCGACCTTCCCGCCCCACCAGCGACCGGCGCCGAAGGTGTCGCCGGCTCGCGTGAACCAGAAGACGGCGATGGCCAGGGCGTCGACCCAGTGGTCGTCCGTGAGCGGGTTGGTGTACGTGCCGGCGTCGGCGCCCAGGGGGAACTCCGCCAGGTACATGAGGGTCAGCAGGGTGCCCGCCCCGACCGCGGCGAGCTTCAGGCCGCAGCCGGAGACGAGGGCGAGGCCGATCGCCAGCAGGCCCAGCATGAAGCCGTAGTCGGCCCAGCGCCCGGAGACCGCGCTGAAGACGCCCGAGAACGGTCCGTCGACGTGCGACATGAAGCCCTGCGCGGGCTTCCCGCCGTCGAGCATGCCGGCGCCGGACGGCGTGAGGAACCCGAAGCCGAACAGCTTGTCCGTGAAGGCCCACAGGAAGTACCAGCCGAGCACGACCCGCAGCAGGCCGAGCGCCGTGCGCGCCGGGCGGGAGCGGACGACGTCGGTCGCGAACGTCGCCGCGGGGAGCCTGGTGGGGGTGGGGGCCGGTCGCGTCATGGTCATGGTCGGGTCCTTCCGGTGCCGGGAACCGCCGGGGTCCACCCCCGGACGTGTTCGTGCTCCGACCCTGAGCGCGGACCGGACCACCCGCCAGGGACGAAGGTCCCTCGCGTCCACGGCGGGGACGGTCGCGCCGGCGACCACGACGTCGCGGCTCAGGTCGGGACGTTCGACCCTCCCCCGGGTGCCGCCGCGCGAGCACGCTCGAGGTCCCCACGATCGAGGAGCGAGCATGACCCACGAAGCACTGGTCGTCGTCGGGGTGGACGGCTCGGAGTCGAGCCGCGCCGCCGTCCGCTGGGCAGCGAGCGAGGCCGAGGCCCGGCACGCCCGCCTCCTGCTCGTGCACGCCTGGCACGTCGAGCCGAGCACGAGAGCCGCGCGACTGCTCCTGGCCGACGACGAACGGCCCCTCGAGGCGGCCGTGCTCGCCGAGGCGGCGGAGCAGGTGCGCGTGCTCGCGCCCGGGGTCGCGCAGGACACGGAGCTGACCGAGGGCCGGCCCGACGAGGCGCTGCTGACGGCTGCGGCGCACGCCTCGCTGCTCGTCCTCGGGCGCGGCGAGCAGGGACGGGTCCGGCTGGGCTCCACCCTCGGGCACGTGAGCGTGCGCTCCGGCTGCCCCGTCGTCGCCGTCCCGGCCGGCCCCGGCGACGTCGTCGGCCCGGTGGTCGTCGGGGTGGACGGCTCGCTGCTGTCGGAGGACGCCGTCGCGTTCGCCTTCGGGCAGGCGGCCCGGCGCGGGCTGCCGCTGACGGCCGTCCTGGCCATCCCTCCCTCCTACGGGGTGTACCTGCCGGGCGAGCCCGAGCTGGAGCTGGTCCGGGAGACGGGACGCCGGCACCTCGCCGAGGCCCTCGCCGGCTGGTCCGAGCGCTACCCGGAGGTGCAGGTGCGCCAGGTCGTGAGCCTGGACGCCCCGCTGGTGGCCCTGCAGGAGGCCGGCGCTCGCGCGTCCCTGCTCGTCGTCGGAAGCCACGGCCGGGGAGCGCTGCTGCGGGCAGCGCTCGGCTCGGTGAGCGGCAGTCTGCTCCGGTCGAGCACCTGCCCCCTGGCGGTCGTCCGTCCCCCGGTGCCGGCCGCAGAGCCGGTGCCCGCCGTCGGGAACCCGGTCCCCGTCCCCCTGACCTACCTGTGAACGACCTCCGGACACCGGGGTCGGCCGGACGACGGGAGACCCGCGAGATGACGCGCGACGAGGACCGGGCGAGCGCCCTGGACGACGGCGACGACACGTCGTGGCCCGACGACGAGGACGCGGGCCTCGACGAGCGGGACGACGCCGGCCAGGACCCGGTGCAGTCGATGCACGACACGCAGGAGCGGTCGGGCGACGACGCCGGCCTCGCCGACCTCTACGTGCTCGACACCAGGGAGGCGGAGCAGTCCGGGGTCGCGCTCGACCGGGCTGCCGACCAGGAGGCGCTGCTGGACTGAGGGGGATCAGCCACGCGGACCCGGGTCGTTCCGGGCCTGCCTGCGCCGCGTCCGGCCGCGGTAGAGCTCCGCGTCCGCTCTCGCGACCATGGTCTCGGCCGCGTCCCCCGGCTCCCGCTCGGACAGGCCGAGGCTCACCGACGCTCCGCTGCCACCGGCGTCCAGGTGTGCCTCCACCCGGCCCGCGAGCACCAGGGCCTGCTCGCGGTCGCTGCCGGCCAGCACGCACACGAACTCGTCCCCGCCGTAGCGCAGGAGCACGTCGCTGGCCCGCAGGCAGCTGCGGAGCGCGTCGGCGACCCGGCGCAGCAGCGCGTCACCCGCCGCGTGCCCCTGGACGTCGTTGGTCTGCTTGAGCCCGTCGACGTCGACGAACACCACGGTCAGCGGCTCGCCGGTCCGGTCCGCCCGCGCCAGCTCGCGGTCCAGCTCCGCGAGCCCAGGCCCGCGCAGGTAGGCACCGGTCAGGGCGTCCAGTGCGTCCAGCGCCCGCTCGTCCGCGGAGGCCGCCCGGTCGTGCAGCGCGACGTCGCGGTCGTGCCCCGCCTCGTCCCGCTGCCGCGCGCTCGCCTCGCGGTCCTCGCTCGCGTGGCCGCGGTCGTGGTCGGCGCGCTCGCGCTCG
>JAOPWW010000458.1 GCA_025965495.1 Frankiales bacterium | reverse complement strand
CGTGCCGACGGCCAGGGCGATGACGATCGGGACGAAGATGCCGCTGATCCGGTCGGCGAGCCGCTGGACCTGGGCCTTGCCGTTCTGGGCCTCCTCGACCAGCCGGGCCATCTGCGCCAGCTGGGTGTCGCTGCCGATCCGGGTGGCCCGCACGACCAGCCGCCCGCCGGCGTTGACCGTCGCGCCGGTGACGGCGTCGCCGACGGCGACCTCGACCGGAACCGACTCGCCGGTGAGCATGCTGGCGTCGACGGCGGAGCTGCCCTCCACGACCGTGCCGTCGGTCGCGACCTTCTCGCCCGGCCGAACGACGAACAGGTCGCCGACGGCGAGCTGCTCGGTGGGGATGCGCACCTCGGTGCCGTCGCGCAGGACGGCGACGTCCTTGGCGCCGAGCTCGAGCAGGGCGCGCAGCGCTGCCCCGGAGGCCCGCTTGCTCCGCGCCTCGAGGTAGCGCCCGGCCAGCAGGAACATCGTCACACCGGCCGCGGCCTCGAGGTAGAGGTCCTCGCCCCCGCCGCCGCGCTCGACCCGGAAGGAGAACGGGTGGGTCATGCCGAGCTCGCCGGCGGTCCCGAAGAACAGGGCGTAGAGCGACCAGCCGTAGGCCGCGAGGGTCCCGAGGCTGACCAGGGTGTCCATGGTCGTGGTGCCGTGGCGGAGGTTCTTCCAGGCGGCCCGGTGGAACGGGGCCGCGCCCCAGAGCACCACCGGCGAGGCCATCGTCAGGGCGAGCCACTGCCAGGCGCGGAACTGCAGCGCCGGCACCATCGACACCGCGATGACGGGGACGGTCAGCAGCGTCACGAGCCGCAGCCGGTCACGCAGCGACGTCGTGGCGTCGGGGGCCGACAGCCCCTCGCCGGGGGCGCCGTCGCTGCTGGCGCCGTCGCCCAGGGCACTGCGGCGCGGCGGGGGAGCCGGCAGTGCGGCCGAGTACCCCGCGGCGTCGACGGCGGCGAGCAGGTCGTCGGTGCTGACGCCCTCGTCGAAGACGACCTTGGCCTTCTCCGTGGCGTAGTTGACCGTGGCCTGGACGCCCTCGAGCTTGTTGAGCTTGCGCTCGATCCGGTTCGCGCAGGAGGCGCACGTCATCCCGGTGATGGTGAGCTCGACGGAGCCCTGGGCGCTGGGCGTGCTGGTCTGCGTGGGAGTGCTCATGGCGGTCCTCGGGAGTGGCCGTGCGGGGTGTGCGGTGAGCCGGAGGCTCAGGCCAGCGCGTAGCCGGCCTCTTCGACGGCGCCGCGGACGGCGTCGGTGCCGACGGGGGCGTCGGAGGTGACCGTGACGCGACCGCTGGCCAGGTCGACGTCGACGGCGGTCACGCCGGGCAGCTCGCCGACCTCCTCGGTCACGCTGCTCACGCAGTGCCCGCAGGTCATGCCGGTGACGGTGTAGGTCTCGGTGCTCACAGGGGTCCTCTTCTCGGGATGGTGGGGGCGGTCTAGGAGCGCACGAGGCGGGCGATCGCCTCGGACGCCTCCTTGAGCTTGGCGGCGCCCTCGTCGGGGCCGGCGGCGACCGCGTTCGCGACGCAGTGCGCCAGGTGCTCCTCGAGCAGGCCGAGGCTGACGGCCTGCAGCGCCTTCGTGACGGCGCTGACCTGCGTGAGGATGTCGATGCAGTACTTGTCCTGCTCGACCATCCGGGCGATCCCGCGGACCTGTCCCTCGATCCGGGCCATCCGGGCGAGGTGCGCCGGCTTGTTGCCGCTGTAGCCGGGCGGGGTGCTGGTGGTCACGGGGTCCTCCTCGACGCTGTCACCAGTAGAACACCCCTGGGGGGTATCTGTTCCCTCAGCCGTGCAGGAGCAGGAGCAGCGGCAGCACCACGCTGGTGCCGAGGGCCCCGAGGCCGATGCCGAGCCCCGCGAACGCCCCCTGCTGCTCGCCCTCCTGCAGCGCCCGGGCGGTGGCGATCCCGTGGCCGGTCACCCCGAGCGCGAAGCCGCGCGCCGCCGGGTCGCGCACCCCGAGAAGGTCGAGCAGGGCCGGTCCGGCCACGGCGGCGCCGATGCCGGTGAGGATCACCAGGGCCGCCGTCAGCGCGGGGGCGCCGCCGGCGTCGGCGGACAGGGCGATGGCCACCGGCGTCGTCGCGCTCTTGGGGGCGAGCGACAGGACGAGCACCTCGGGGGCCCCGAGCAGCCGGGGCACCAGCAGGGCCGTCCCGACGGCGGAGACGACGCCGACGAGCAGGCCGGCGAGCAGCGGCAGGGCGGCCGCGCGCACCCGGGCGCGCTGGCGGTGCAGCGGGACGGCCAGGGCCACCGTGGCCGGCCCGAGCAGGACGTGGAGCGGCTGGGCCGCGGCGAAGTAGGCGTCGTAGTCGGTGCCGGTCAGCAGCAGGACCGCCCCGACGAGGACGACCGAGAGCAGCACCGGGTTGAGCAGGGCGGGGCGGCCGAGGCGGGCAGCGGAGGCGAGCGCCAGGCGGTAGGCGGCGAGCGTCCCGGCCAGGGCGAGCGCGGTGCTCACGCCCGCCGCCGGAGCAGCCGGTCGACCACCAGGCCGGTCCCGGTCAGCGCGACGACGAGCGGCACGACCAGGCCGGCGACCACCGGCAGCGCCTGGTCGCGCAGCAGTCCCAGGTAGGTGATGACCCCGACGCCGGCCGGCACGAACAGCAGCCCGAGGTGGCGCAGCAGCAGGTCGGCGGCCGGCCCGCTGCGGGGCTCCCCGGGCCGGCGGCGGTCCTGCAGGCGCAGCAGCCCGAGCAGGAGCACCAGGCCGGTGACGGGGCCGGGCAGGGGCAGGTGCAGCACGCGCGACAGGACCTCGCCCGCGGCCCAGCAGAGCAGGAGGTCGAGCAGCCCCGCGAGGGCACGGTCGTCGGCGGGCACGGTCTCCATGCTCGCCCACGGGCTCCCGCAGGGGACTGCCAGTGCCCTCACAGCGGCCACGCAGGTCGGCCGGACAGCCTCCTCCGTGCCCCGGCAGTCGGTCGGGCGCCGAGGGGAGCAGCCGTGAGCAGGACCTACGAGGGACGGCCGCTGGCGCACCCGGACGAGGACGTCGTCGACCAGGGGCTCGGGTTCGACCTGCAGACCGTGGTGAGCCGCCGGGCGGCGCTGCGCGGCCTCGGCCTCGGAGCGGCCGCGCTCGGCCTGGCCGCGTGCGGTGACAGCAGCTCGACGGCGACGACGGCGGCAGCCGCCGTCGCGACCTCCTCGACGGCCGCCACGTCCCTGACGGAGATCCCGGAGGAGACCGCCGGGCCCTTCCCGGGCGACGGCTCGAACGGGCCCGACGTCCTGACCCAGGACGGCATCGTGCGCCGGGACATCACCACCAGTTTCGGCACTGCGACCGGCACCGCCGAGGGCGTCCCCATGACGCTGCAGCTCGTCGTGCGGGACCTCGCGCACGGCGGCCGCCCCTACGCGGGCGTCGCCGCCTACGTCTGGCACTGCGACCGGGAGGGCCGCTACTCCCTGTACTCCTCCGGGGTCACCGACGCGAACTACCTGCGCGGCGTGCAGATGGCCGGCGCCGACGGCACGGTGACGTTCACCAGCGTGGTCCCGGCCTGCTACGACGGCCGGTGGCCGCACGTGCACCTCGAGGTCTACCCGGACCTGGCGAGCACGACCGACAGCAGCACGCTGCTGGCGACCTCCCAGGTCGCGATGCCGCAGGACACCTGCGAGGACGTCTACGCCACCGCCGGCTACGAGGCCTCGGTGGCCAACCTGAGCCGGGTCAGCCTCGCGACCGACGGCGTCTTCGGCGACGACCGCGCCGCCAGCCAGCTGCCGACCGTCACCGGCGACGCGACCCGCGGGTACGTCGTCACGCTCGTCGTCGGCGTGGACGCGACGACGACGCCGGCGGCCGGCCAGGGACCGGGTGGTCCGCCCCCGGGCGCCTGACGCCGTCGGGGACCATGGACGGCGACCGCCCCGCCCGAGAGGACCCCGATGACCGAGCCCGCCGCGTACTTCGTGCGACGGTCCGACCGGACGTTCCAGCCGACCCCGCACACCCGCGGTGCCTGGTCCCAGACCGAGCAGCACATCAGCCCGCTCAACGGCCTGGCCGTCCACGCCCTCGAGCAGGCCCTCGATCCCGGGGACGGCAAGGTCGTCGGCCGCCTGTCCTTCGACATCCTCGGACCGGTGTCGCTCGACGAGCTGACGGTCGACGTCGAGGTCCTGCGGCCGGGCCGCACGGTCGAGCTGGTCGAGGCGGTGGTGGTCTCGCGGGGCCGGCGCGTGCTGCGGTGCTCGGCGTGGCGGCTCGCCCGGGTCGACACCGCAGAGGTCGCCGGGGGAGGAGCGATGCCGCTGCCTGCACCCGCGGACGTGCCGGTCTGGGACATGACGTCGGTCTGGCCGGGCGCCTACATCGCCTCGCTGGACACCCGCCGGACGGCCGACAGCCGGCCGGGCCGGGCGACCGCGTGGGTCAGCTCGCGGCTCGCGCTCGTCGAGGACGAGCCGGTGAGCGCCCTCGCGACCTTCGTGTCGCTCGTGGACACGGCCAACGGCGTCGCGGTCCGGCACCCGCCCGAGCAGTGGCTGTTCCCGAACGTCGACCTGACGATCCACCTGCACCGCCAGCCGGTGGCGGGGCCGGTCGGGCTCGACACGACCGTCGTGTTCGGCCCGGACGGCCAGGGCCTCACCAGCAGCGTCCTGTCGGACGTCGACGGACCGGTCGGGACCGCGGCCCAGGTCCTGACCCTGCGACCGAGGGTCAGCCCTTCCCCTTCTTCTGCGCGTTGAGCGCGGCGGCGGCCCGGAGCAGCTCGGCCAGCCCCTCCTCGTCGATCGCCTCTCCCTCGGTGACGTCGAGGGCGCGCCGGACCTTGCCGTCCAGGCTCGAGGTGAACAGGCCCCGCGGGTCGGGCAGGGACGCGCCCTTCATGAACGTCAGCTTGACGGCCTTCGTGTAGACCTCGCCGGTGCACAGGTCGCCGTGCGAGGACCAGACGGGCACGCCGGGGTTCGTGGGCTTGACCCACTTCCACTGCTCGACGACGTCGGGGACGGCCCGGTGCACGACCTCACGGACGCGGCGCAGCACCTCGCCGCGCCAGTCCCCGAGCTCGGCGATCCGCTGGTCGAGCTTCTCGGAGGGGGTCGGCTCGTCGGTCACGGGCTCGTGGGTCATCCGGGTTCCTCTCGTCGTGCCGGTCGCTCCCCGGACGGTAGGCGCTCGGCGTGGCCGGCGGGAGCCGACCGTCAGGTGACCGGCACGGGCACCCGCCCGGGGACGCCGGCGCTCCGCCGCTCGCGGACGGTGAGGTGCAGCACGACGGCGCCGAGCAGGCTGGACGAGCCGGCGGCGAGGTAGCCGGTCAGGTAGCCGCCGGAGGCGTCCCGCAGCAGGCCGACCACCAGCGGGCCGCTGGTCACGCCCGCCGTCGCGACCAGGCCGGACAGCGACAGCACCCGGGCGAAGTCGCGCAGGCCGAAGACCTCGCCGAGCAGGAGCGGGTGGACGATCAGGACGTTGCCGATCGTCATGCCGAACAGGGCGGCCGAGGACAGCAGCACGGCAGGGGCGTGGCTGGTCGCGAGCACGACCAGGGCGCTGCCCTGCACGAGCAGCAGCGCGCGGAACAGGACGCTGGTCGGCACCCGGGCGAGGACCAGCCCGCCGACGAAGCGCCCGCCGAAGCTCCCCACCGCGACGCACGACAGGGACGCGGCGGCCAGCCCCGGCGAGGCGCGCTCGGACACCAGGTTCGCCAGGTGCGTCAGCCCCCCGACCTGGGCGAGGACCGCGAGGGCCTGGGTGGCGCTGATGCCCCAGAAGGCCGGGGTGCGCAGGGCGACCGCACGGGTGACGCCGTCGACGGGGGCGGGCGTGTCGCCGAGCAGGCCGCCGTCGGGGGCGAGGCCGCGCGCGGCGGGGTCGGGGACGACGGCGGCGGTCGCCAGCAGGCAGAGCACCAGGAAGACGGCGGCCGCCACCGGTGTCACCGTCGACAACGGGTGCCGCGACACCAGGGCCGCGACCAGCGGTGCGACCGCGATGCCGCCGACGGACAGGCCGGTGGTCGCGAGCGCCATCGCGGGGCCGCGCCGGACGACGAACCAGCGGGCCACGAGCGTCGTGCCCGGGACGATGCCGGCGCCCGCCTGGCCGAGGCCGAGCAGGGCGTAGGCGCCGTACAGCTGCCACGGCTCGGTCACCCGGCCGACGCACGCGAGCCCCGCCGCTATGAGGACCGCGCCGCCGGCCAGCACCAGGCGGGCGTCGCGGCGTGCGAGCAGGGCCGCAGCGCCGACTCCCGCGAGGCCGGTGGTGAGCAGGTACAGCGACGTCGCGCGGCTGACGTCGGCGAGCGTGAACGGGCCGCCGCCGGTGGTGAGGGCGTGCACGTAGACGGCGAGGCTGTAGAAGCCGAACCCGGAGACGCAGCACAGCAGCACGCCGACGGCCGCGACGACGCGCCAGGCGGGAGAGGGGCGCGTCACGGGACGGAAGGGACCGCGGCGGGCGGGACGGGAGCGGGCGGGACGGGAGCGGCCAGCAGCGCGTCGGCCTGCACCGTCGCGGCGGTGCGCAGCAGCGCGAGCCCGCCCACGACCAGGGTGCCGGCGAGCAGGCCGAGCGCGGCCGGGTAGCCGGCGCGGCTGCCGAGGACGGCCAGCAGCGGCGACAGCAGCCCGCCGACCCCGAGCAGCAGGATCGAGTAGGCGAACGCCTGTCCGCGCAGGGCCGGCGGCGCGACCAGGCAGGTCAGCGTGAAGAACGCCGGCTGGTAGGCGCCGACGCCGATGCCGGCGACCAGGTAGCAGCCGGCCGCCGTCGCCGCCGAGGGCGCGAGCACCATCGCACCGAGACCCAGCCCGACGGCGACGACCGACAGCCCGACGACGGTCCCGAGGCGGTCGGCGCGGCCCTGCGCGAGCGACCGGGTGCCGGCCCGCTGGCCGACGGCGAGCCCGAGCGTGATGCCGACGCCGGACAGCGCCGTGACGACGCCGCGCCCGGTCGGGCCGTACCCGTGGACGCGCTCGAAGTAGAGGCTGACCAGCTGGGGCAGCGTGATGACGGCGACGCCGAGGACCGGCAGGGCGACCCAGACCCGGCGCAGCGTCCGGGTGCTCGCCAGCCGTCGCCGGGCCGCGCCCACGCCCAGGACCGGCGCCGCGACCGCGACCGGGGTCACCCCCGGGACCGTGACGCCGCTGCTGCCCCGGACCGGCTCGGGCAGGCGCAGCAGCAGGGGCAGGACGAGCAGGGTCGGGACGGCCAGGGCGACGAACACCGTCCGCCAGTCGAGCACCGCACCCAGCACCCCGACGAGGACCGCGCTGGCCAGCCCCAGCGGGTTCGCGACGCGGTGCAGGGCGAACACCCGGGGGTGGGCGGCCGGCGGGTAGTAGTCGGACAGCAGGCTGGCGTGGACCGGCTCGTTGACGATGCGTCCCGTGCCGGCGAGCGTCCGGGCGAGGGCCAGCACCAGGACGGTCGGCGACAGGGCGGTCAGGACGGTGGCGCCGGCCCAGGTGAACGCGCCGCCGGCGGCCAGGCGGACCCGGTGCACCCGGTCGGCGAGGACGCCCAGCGGCAGGGCGGCCAGCAGGGACGTCACGCCGGCGGCCGCGCCGATGCCGACGATGCCGGCGTCGGTGAGGCCGAAGTCGGTGCGGATCTCGGGGCTGAGCACCCCGAAGGCGACGCGGTCGAGCTCGTCGACGAGGTTCAGGGCGAACAGGACCGCGAGCGGCAGGGCGGGCGCCCCGGCGATGCGGCGCACGGCGTCAGGCCCGGGAGGGCAGGGCGGCGACGTCGGGGTGGTCCGTGCCGAGCGGGCCGTGCCGGCGGGCCCCGCCGAGCCGTCCGAGCGGCACGAGCAGCTGCCGCCCCCGGTCGGCCTGCGCCGCGAGCTCGGGGGTCACGTCGTCGTCGAAGACGATCGCGTCGACGGGGCAGACCTCCTCGCAGGCGCCGCAGTCGATGCACTCCTCGGGGTGGATGTACATCTGCCGGTCCCCCTCGTAGATGCAGTCGACGGGGCACTCCCGCACGCACGAGCGGTCCTTGACGTCGACGCACGCCTCGGTCACGACGTAGGGCACAGCAGGTCCTCCCGGTCGAGCGCGGCGGCGAGCAGCGCCGAGGTGGTGGTGAGCTTCACGGTGCCGCGGCCGCGCGCCTCGCCGTGCGCCCGCTCGGCGGCCCGCACGGCCTCCCAGCCGGCGAGGTCGACCGGCCGCACG
>JAOPWW010000283.1 GCA_025965495.1 Frankiales bacterium | reverse complement strand
GCGAGGACGCCGAGGATCGCGAGGGCAGTCAGCACCCGGCGAGTCTGCCAGGCGCATCCGGGCAGACCCGGGAGGTGGCACTCGACCAGACGCGCGACCAGAGCATCGACCTGGGCCTGCCCCTCGCCCCGGACGAGCACGCAGCGCCCCACAGCGCGAGCGGCGAGGAGGTCGTCACCCGGGACCTCGACGGCCTCGCTCCTCCCGCGCGACCGGCCCGCCGCTGGACGCCGAAGCGGGTCGTCATCACCCCGGCCGCCGCGGACCTGCCGCACGGCCAGCGGATCGTCCAGCGGGTGGAGGCGCTGGGGATCGAGGTCGAGCGCCTGAAGGCGAACCGGCTGACCGGCGTCAAGGGCGACGACGAGCGGCAGACCTACGCGCGCGCCAAGTCGACGATGGCGATCGTCGTGAGCCCGCCGTCGCGGCGCAAGCTCCAGCCGATCCCGCCGTCGGCGGACTGGCGGTTCGACCTCGCCGAGGGCTGCCCCGCGCACTGCCAGTACTGCTACCTCGCGGGGTCCCTGTCCGGCCCGCCGGTCACGAGGGTCTACGCCGACCTCGACGAGATCCTCGGCGGGCTCGCGCCGTACGTCGGCGAGGACACCGCCAAGCGCCGTACGGAGGAGGGCACGACCTTCGAGGCCTCCTGCTACACCGACCCGCTCGCGCTCGAGCACCTCACCGGCTCGTGGCAGCGAGCGGTCGAGTTCTTCGGGCAGTGGGAGGCGCCGGTGCAGCTGCGCTGGACCACCAAGTACGACGACGTCGAGCCCTTCCTGCGCCTGGACCACCGCGGGCGCACCCGGGTGCGGCTGTCGGTGAACTGCCTGCCCGTGACGCAGCGGTTCGAGGGCGGGACATCGCGCCTGGAGGACCGGATCCGGGCGCTGCGACGACTCGCGGTCGCCGGCTACCCGGTCGGGCTGACCCTCGCCCCGCTCATGCCGCTGCCGGACTGGCGCGAGCACTACGGCCACCTGCTCGACCTCGTCGTCGAGGCGACCCGCGACGTCGAGGGCCTGGACCTGACCGCCGAGCTGATCACCCACCGCTTCACGCCGGGCAGCAAGGAGGTCCTCATGGGTTGGTACCCGAAGACGCAGCTCGAGATGGACGAGCAGCAGCGGACGCAGAAGCGCACCAAGTTCGGCTCGGTGAAGTACGTCTACCCGAAGGGCGTCATGGGCGAGATGCGCGGCTGGTTCGAGGCCGAGCTCGCCGCGCGGCTGCCGCAGTGCCGCGTCCTCTACTGGACCTGAACGGCCCGACCCGACCCGGCCCGGTCCTGAGCCCGACCGCCTGACCCCGGTCGGCCCTGACCCGACTGCCCTGCTTCGCGTCGGTCCCGGTCCGCGCACGTGACCGGTCCCGGCCAGGCCCGGGAGCTCGATCCGACTCCCCCCAGGGCTCGGCTCGGCGCGGCCCGTCTCAGCCCGACTCGGGCTCGCGCACGGCTCAGGTTCGGGCACGCGGTCACGGGCGCAGGCGCGGAACCAGCCTCAGGCCCAGGCTCGAGCACGTGGTCATGGCGGCGGCCGGCCTCGGACCCAGCCGCGAGGGCCGATCCGCCGGTCACCCGTCAGCCCGAGGTCGCGCCCACGGTCGTGCAGCAGGTGGTGGCAGCTGCGGCACAGCAGCACGGTGTTCGCCTGCGTACTGGACCCGCCGAGGGCGAACGGGACGACGTGGTGGGGGACGCAGACCGCCGCCGGGCGGCCGCACCCCTCGCGCTCGCACCGGTAGCCCGCGCGGTGCTCGAGGGCTCGCCGCTCGCGGCGGCTGATCTGCCGGGCCTCGGGGCTGCTGTCCAGCGGCGATCCCGCCGGGCTCAGCAGCAGCCGCGTCAGCTTCGCCGTGCAGCACAGGGCGCCGAGGGTTCGCGGTCCCAGCGGAGTGCGACCCCGCGTGCACGTCGACCAGCGGGGCGCCCCCGAAGGGGTCGTCGGCGAGCCGAGGTCGGTCCCCTCGAACAGGTCGACGAGGGCGTCCTCGGGTCGGACGGCCGCAGCCGCGTCCTCCACGGTTGCGAGGTCCTGCACCGAGGTGACGACGACGAGGGTCGGCGGCGCACCGTCCGACTGCGGGACAGCTCCGGCGTCGACGGCGGTCCGGACGCAGTCGAGCAGCGCGTCGAGCAGCCGGGCGCCGCTGCTCCGAGGGTCGTCTGACCCACGGTCGGCCTCGGCCTTGGCGAGCAGCACCTCCCGCAGCCACTCCCCCTGCACGACGTCGAGCTCCGCGTCCATCCGGGTGCGTGCACCGACGTCGACCAGGACCAGCTCGGCCTGCTCGCGGGCGTCGGCGATGTCGCTGTCCGTGACGTCGGGGGCGAGGGCGGCGACGAGCTCGTCGACCTTGGCGCGCAGCGTCGCGAGGTCGACCAGGCCGGCGAGGCTGATCAGTGCGTCGGCGGTCGGCCGGTCTCGCAGTCGAGGCGGCAGAGCGGCGAAGGCCTTGGCCAGCAACCGTGCGGCGGCGAGCTCCACGCCACCCTCGGCGAGGGCGTCCAGAGCGCCCGGCACCTTCGCCAGCTTCGCCGCGAGGGCCGCGTCGCTCCGGGCCTGCCAGACCGGCAGCCCGGCGTGGTCCACGAGGACGTCGGCGACGTTCCGACACCCCGCCTCCTCCGGCGAGGTGGCGGCAAGCTCCCGCAGGTACACGCCCTGCAACTCGGCGGCAGCGTGCGCGAGGACCGACAAACGGGCTGCGTGCTGTCCCAAGGGCGCCGGTACGGTCCGCACCGCTTCGAGACCGGCCAGGAGCTGGGTGGCGGCGGTGTCGACCAGCGCACCGACAGCCACGACACCACCTCCTGCTTCCAGTTCGATCGCGTGTTCGAAGTCTCCCAAGCAGTACGCGGAGAGTCGCGTGCGCGACCGGGAGGTGTGGACAGGCCCGCGCCCTGTGGACGACCGCGGCAGCCATGAGGAGTCGGTGCTAGGGGCGGCACCGCGATCGACCACTGGCCAGGAGGCATCGCGCACCGGCGACACGTCAACAGCACCGACGAAGGCGCAGCACCGACGCTGACCAGCAGCACCCGAGAGGCGCACCGCCGTCGGCCAGCAGCACCGGACCCGGCGCGCCGCCCCGCGTTCAGCGCCGAGGCCGCACGCCGTCGTCGTCCCGTCGCGACGAGGTCGACCCGGCGGGCCGCCGACGACGTCCGCCGGGCTCCTAGCCCGGCTCGGCCTCGAGCTGCTCGTCGACCGTCGGCTGCAGGTGGACCGGCTCGGCGAGCCCGGCCTCGATGACGTCGAGCGCCTCAGTCACCGACGTCGTCCACTGCAGCGCCGCCAGGCCCTCGGGCCGGACCAGACCGCGCTCGGTCATGAGCGCGATCTGCGCGCGCAAGGGGTCGTACAGGCCGTCGACGTCCAGGACGACGACGGGCTTGTCGTGCAGGCCCAGGCTGCGGGCGGTCCACACCTCGAGCAGCTCTTCGAGCGTCCCGATCCCGCCGGGCAGGGTGAGGAAGGCGTCCGAGCGCGCGTCCATGAGGCCCTTGCGCTCGCGCATGTCGTCGACGACGACGAGCTCGTCCGCCGACCGGTCGCCGACCTCCAGGTCGAGCAGGGCCCGCGGGATGACGCCGAGGGTGTGCGCTCCCCCGGCCCGGGCGGCCCGCGCGACGGCGCCCATGCACGCCAGGTCCCCTCCGCCGGACACCAGGCTGTGTCCCCGCCGGGCCAGCTCCCTGCCGACCTCGGCGGCGAGCTCGACGTAGTGCTCCGGCGTCGTGCGGGCCGAGGCGCAGTACACGCAGACGGCGGCCACCTACTGCTCCGGGCCGGAGGCGCCGTCGTCGTGCGGGTGGGACGCGGCCTCGCGGGCCTGCCACGCCTCGTCGATGATCCGGACCGCCTCGTCGGGGTCGTCGGTGACCTGCAGCAGGTCGACGTCGGCCTCGCCGACGTAGCCGTGGGCGAGCAGGCTCCCGCGGACCCAGTCGACCATCGGCTGCCAGAACGCCGACCCCAGCAGCACGACGGGGACCTGGTTGACCTTGCGGGTCTGGACCAGCGTGAGCGCCTCGAACAGCTCGTCCATGGTCCCGAAGCCGCCGGGCAGGATGACGAAGCCCTGGCTGTACTTCACGAACATGGTCTTGCGCGCGAAGAAGTACCGGAAGTTGAGGCCGAGGTCGACCCACTCGTTGAGGTGCTGCTCGAACGGCAGCTCGATGCCGAGCCCGACCGACAGACCGCCGGCCTCGCTGGCGCCGCGGTTCGCCGCCTCCATCGCCCCGGGCCCGCCGCCGGTGATGACGGCCCAGCCCGCCTTGGCGAGCTTCGCCCCGACCTCCCGCCCGACGGCGTACTCCGGCGCGTCCGGCTTGGTCCGGGCGCTGCCGAACACGGCGACGGCGCGGGGCAGCTCGGCCAGCAGCCCGAACCCCTCGACGAACTCGCTCTGGATCCGCAGGACCCGCCAGGGGTCGGAGTGGACCCAGGCGGAGTCCCCGCGGGTGTCCAGCAGGCGCTCGTCCGTGGTGCTCGACTGCACCTGGTCGCGCCGCAGGGTCACCGGCCCGCGCTGCTTGGACGGCGTCGCGCGGCGGTCGGGGTCGATCGAGTCGGGCACGCGTTGCAACCTAGTTGCTCACCTGCTGAAGATCTCGACGATCTTCTTGCCGAACGCGGGGAGGTCGTCGGGGTTGCGGCTGGTGACCAGCGGGCTTGCGCCGTTCTCGTCGACTACGACCTCCTCGTCGGTCCAGGTGGCCCCGGCGTTGCGCAGGTCGGTCTGCAGGCTCGGCCAGCTGGTGAGCGTGCGGCCGCGCACGACGTCGGCCTCGACCAGTGTCCACGGCGCGTGGCAGATCGCGGCGACCGGCTTGCCGGCGTCGAAGAAGGCCTTCACGAACGCGACGGCGGGCTGCTGCATGCGCAGGGCGTCGGGGTTCGCGACGCCACCGGGCAGCACCAGGGCGTCGTAGGAGGCGACGTCGGCGCCGTCCACGACCTCGTCGACGGGGAAGGTGTCGCCCTTGTCGAGGTGGTTGTAGGCCTGCACCTCGCCGCTCTCGGTCGACAGGAGCTTCGGCGTCGCGCCGGCCTCCTGCACGGCCTTCCAGGGCTCGGTGAGCTCGACCTGCTCGATGCCCTCGGGGGCGACGAGGAAGGCGATGGTCTTGCCGGACAGGCTGTCTGTGGTCATGGCTGTGACCTACCCCGAGCCCCTCAGCGGCAACTTCCGGGCCTGCCGATCGTCCTAGTCTGTGAGGGACGACGCCGCCGTCCCCGTCGCTTCCTTGGAGGAAACTGCTCGTGCGCTCCCCCGCTCTCCGGTCCACCCTGCTGTCGACGGCCCTCGTCGCCTGCGCCCTGACGCTCTCCGCGTGCGGCGACAGCCCCGCCGACAAGGCGCCCCCGGCGGCCAAGGCGGTCCCGTCGGCGGTGAGCAAGGCGGTGAACTCCGACGTCGGCCAGTTCCTGGTCAAGCCGAAGGCGGGCGCCACCAAGGCGCAGATCGACGGCACGGTCGCCAAGCTCAAGGAGACCGAGGGCGTCGAGGCCGCGAGCCTGAACTCCGACGGCTTCGTCGACGTCACGATCAAGCCGGAGATCGCGAAGGCGAAGCGCGCCGCGATCGTCGAGCAGATGGCCGGCCTGGGCGAGGTCATCGAGGGCATCTAGTCCTCCCGCACGTCGAAGGGCGGCTCCCTCGGCGGAGCCGCCCTTCGTGCTGCCCGGGCACGCCTCGGGGGCGGCCCGACGTGCGGACCGCCCCCGAGGTCGTGGCTAGAAGATCGCCGTCGGGCGGGCCTTGCCGTTGTTGCTCACGCCGGCCGCGTTGGTCAGGGTCTGACCGGTCCGGGTGAGGAACCCGAAGGTGCCCGAGCCGGTGAAGGTGCGCGGGATCCGGTACGTGCCGGTGCTGTC
>JAOPWW010000433.1 GCA_025965495.1 Frankiales bacterium | reverse complement strand
CGAACCGCACGACCGCGGCGCCGCGCGCCCCCAGCAGCCCCGCGAGCTCGGTCGCCACGAGGTGGAGGACGTCGCTGGAGGACCCGCCCCGCGCGACGGCCGTCGCCACCCGGTGCAGCGCGGCCTGCTCCTCGGCGTGCTCGCGCTCGAGCGCCTGCACCCGCTCGAGCTCCTGCAGGGCGACCAGCAGCCGCAGCTCGCTGCTCACCGCCCGGGCGAGCCCGGTCAGCAGGTCGGCCTCGCGCCCGGTCCAGGTCCGCGGCGAGCCCGAGCCGACGCAGAAGCTGCCGAGGACGACGTCCTCGCCGCTGACCGGCGCGCCGGCGTAGCTGCGCAGGCCGAGCACCCGCACCTCGGCGAGGTCGCGCAGCTCCGGGTGCAGCGACAGGTCGGGCACGAGCAGGGGCTGGCCGGACTCGACGACGAGCCGGCACACCGACTCACCGACCGGCAGGGTCGGCGGCAGCGCGGACGACAGCGGGCCGGCGACGCACACGAACTCCTCGACGTCGTCGTGGACCAGCGTCAGGAACCCGAAGTCGGCCGCGAGGACGTCGGCCGCGGAGCGCACCAGGTCGTGCAGCCCGTGGTCGCGCGCCGCCGCTGCGGCGGCTGCCCGCGCGACAGCACCGCTGCGGTGGCTCTCGCCGGGCACGCGCGACCTCCTCGTGCGGGGAGCGCGCAGCGGGGCCGGGCTGGACGTCGGGAGCCGAACGCTAGGTGCCGGGGCCCCGGGTGGCAACGCACCGACCGGGTGACCGGCGCCGCCGGACCGTCCCTGAGCGCGGTGCCGCTGTCCGCGGGACCTGCGCGTGCGTGCCCCCGGCAGGATTCGAACCTGCGCTTCTACCTCCGGAGGGTAGCGCTCTATCCCCTGAGCTACGGGGGCTCCTGGGGCGCGACGCACGCTACCAGGGGCGATGCCTCGGACAGGCTCCCGGACGGCTGTGTACGGTGCCCCGATGCCCAGCTCTCTCGGCCGTGTCCTCGTCGTGGACGACGACGACGTGATCCGCCAGCTCATCACCGTCAACCTCGAGCTCGAGGGCTTCGAGGTCACGACCGCCGTCGACGGGCAGGACTGCCTCGACAAGGTCAAGGACGTCGACCCCGTGGTCATCACGCTCGACGTGATGATGCCCCGGATGGACGGGTGGGAGGCCGCCAGCAGGCTGCGCGCGGACCCCGAGACGGCCGGCGTCAAGGTCGTGCTGCTGTCGGCCCGCGCGCAGGAGGCCGACCTGCAGCGCGGCGGGCGCATCGGCGTCGACGCGTACCTGACCAAGCCCTTCGACCCGGACGAGCTCATCGCCACGGTCCGGCGCCTCGCCGGCCTGCCCGAGGCCTGACCGCCCCCTGACGACGCCGAGGCGCCGGCCCCCCGAGGGGGACCGGCGCCTCGTCCGTGCGGGGGCCGGGTCAGCCGACGGGGACGGTGGCCTTCGCCTGCGGTGTGGTGGTCGCGCCCTGGGGCTTGGCGCCGGTCGCCGTGGTGCCGCCCGTGCAGGCGGCGCCCTTCTCCGGCGTCTGCGGGCCGTCGGCGTAGGTCTTCACGAACTTCGCGACCAGCGGGTCGCCCGCGGTCTTCACGCTGACCCGGCGGCCCCAGGCCGACAGGTCGATCGGGGACGTCTGCCCCGGGTAGGGGCTCAGCAGCGTGTAGGGCTTGCCCTTCACGGCGTCGGTCAGCTTCTTCACCTGGGCCGCGGGCAGGTCGGGCCGGTAGGTCACCCAGACGGCGCCGTGCTCCTGGGAGTGCACCGCGTACTCGTCCGGGACCTGCGCGGTGTAGACGCCGCAGTCCTCCCACACCGGGTTGTGGTCGCCGCCGTTGGGCGGGCTCGCCGGGTAGGTGACGTCGGTCGTGACGTGGTTGCGGGTGAGCGAGGCCTTGTCGGCCTTGACCAGGGCCGTGCCGAAGCTCTTGTCGGCCTTCTGCAGGGGGTCCTGGAAGCCCGCACCGCTGTTCGTGACGGCGTAGACGAGGACGCCGACGAGCAGCAGGCCGAGCACCGACGCGCCGGCGATGAAGCCCCACGGCGTCTTGGCCTGCACCTGCACGGGCTTGCCGCGCTGGCGCGAGCGGCTGCCGGCGGGGGGCAGGGGGTCCTTCTTGGCCATCACGGCAGGGCGTTCCTCAGGTTCGGGGGTGTTCACGGCGGACGGTGCTGGGGGCCCGCCGACCGGGGGACGACGCCAGGACCGACGAGCGGGCGGGCGGCGGCGTTCCGCGGCGGAGTCTAGGGCGGCGGGGGCCTCGCGCCCGCCGGTAGCCTGAGGACGTGACCCCCGCAGAGCTCGGCGCCGCCGTCCGCTCCGTCGTGGCCGCGGCCGTCCAGGCCGGCGAGCTCGACGTCGAGGTACCGGCCGAGGTCTCCGTCGAGCGCCCCCGGGTCAAGGAGCACGGCGACTACGCCACGAGCGTCGCCCTGCAGCTCGCGAAGAAGGCCGGCCGGGGGCCGCGGGAGGTCGCCGAGCTGCTCGCCGCTCGGCTGCGGGAGGTCGACGGCGTGGCCGAGGTCGACGTCGCCGGCCCGGGCTTCCTCAACCTGCGGCTCGCCCAGGGCGCGCTCGGCGAGGTCGTGCGGACCGTCGTGCGGCAGGGCCCGGCGTTCGGCCGCAACGAGGCGCTCGCCGGCCTGGCGGTCGACCTCGAGTTCGTCTCGGCCAACCCGACCGGCCCGGTCCACGTCGGGAGCGTCCGGTGGGCCGCCGTCGGCGACGCCCTCGGCCGGCTGCTCGAGGCGAGCGGGGCCAAGGTCACCCGCGAGTACTACGTGAACGACGCCGGCGTGCAGATCGACCGGTTCGCCGCGTCGCTGTACGCGGCGAGCAAGGGCCTGCCGACGCCGGAGGAGGGCTACCAGGGCGAGTACGTCGCCGAGTGGGCTGCCCGCGCGCTCGAGCGGGAGCCCGCGATCGCCGACCTGCCCGAGACCGAGGCCGTCGAGCGCTTCCGGGTGGTGGGGCTGCAGGTCGCCCTCGACGAGATCCGCGGCTCGCTGGCGTCGTTCGGCGTCGACTTCGACGTCTGGTCCTCCGAGCTGGCCCTGGCGACGTCGGGCGCCGTGGACCGCGCCTTGCAGCGGCTGCGCGACCAGGGCCACGTCTACGAGAACGACGGCGCCGTCTGGCTGCGCACCACCGACTTCGGCGACGACAAGGACCGCGTCCTCGTCAAGAGCGACGGCGTCGGGACCTACTTCCTGTCCGACGCCGCCTACTACGTCGACAAGCGCTCGCGCGGCTTCGACCGGTGCATCTACATGCTCGGCGCGGACCACCACGGCTACGTCGGGCGGCTCAAGGCCCTGGCCGCCTGCGCCGGCGACGACCCCGCGCAGACGCTCGAGGTGCGGATCGGGCAGCTGGTCAACGTCCTGCAGGGCGGCCAGCCGGTGAAGATGAGCAAGCGGGCCGGGACGATGGTGACGCTCGAGGACCTCGTGGCGCTCACGGGCGTCGACGCCGCCCGCTACACGCTGGCCCGGTCCTCGACCGACTCCACCCTCGACCTCGACGTCGAGGCCGTCACCCGGCAGACGTCGGACAACCCGGTGTTCTACGTGCAGTACGCCGCGACCCGGGCCGCCTCGGTGCAGCGCAACGCCGAGGCGCTCGGGCTGACCGCCGGTGACGACGCCGACCTGTCCCTGCTGACCCACCCGCGCGAGGCCGAGCTCCTGCTGGCGCTGGCCGAGTTCCCCGCCGTCGTCGCGACGGCGGCCGAGCTGCGCGAGCCGCACCGGGTCGCCCGCTACCTCGAGGAGTCCGTCGCCAAGGCCGCGCAGCGCTTCTGGGACGACTGCCAGGTGCTGCCCAAGGGCGACGAGGAGGTCGCCCCGACCGCCGCGCCGCGGCTGCTGCTGTGGCGCGCGACCCGGACCGTCCTCGAGAACGGCCTCGCGCTGCTCGGGGTCTCGGCCCCGGAGCGGATGTGACCGCCCCGAGCAGCGGCGCCCCGTGCCGGGCGCTGCGCGAGCCGGTGTCGTCGTGAGCACCGGTCGCCGCACCGCCCAGCCGATCCCGGGTCGCCCCACCCGCCAGGTGCGGGCCGCGGCCGACCTCGACCCGGTCGTCTGGCCGGCCAGCGCCCGCCGCACCGACGACGGCGCCCTGGAGCTCGGCGGCGTCGACGTCCGGGAGCTCGCGGCCGAGTTCGGGACCCCGGCGTACGTGCTCGACGAGGCCGACTTCCGTGCCCGGGCCCGCGCCTGGGCGCAGGCCTTCGAGGGCGGCGACGTCTACTACGCCGCGAAGGCGTTCCTGTGCACCGCGGTCGCCCGCTGGGTCGCCGAGGAGGGGCTGAGCCTGGACGTCTGCACCGGCGGCGAGCTCGCGGTCGCCCTGCGGGCCGGCTTCCCGGTCGAGCGGCTGCTGTTCCACGGCAACAACAAGTCCGTGGCGGAGCTCGAGCGGGCCGTGCAGGCCGGCGTCGGGCGGATCGTCGTCGACTCCGCGGAGGAGCTGGGCCGCCTGGCGGCCGTCGCCGGCGCGCGGGGCGTCCGTCAGGCGGTCTACCTGCGCGTGACCCCGGGGGTCGAGGCCCACACCCACGAGTACATCTCCACCGGCCAGGAGGACAGCAAGTTCGGCTTCGGCCTCGACAGCGGGGCCGCCGCCAAGGCGGTCAGCGAGGTCCTGGCGGAGCCGGCGCT
>JAOPWW010000420.1 GCA_025965495.1 Frankiales bacterium | reverse complement strand
ACCGCGGTCCCGGCGTCGGCGCTCGCGGGCGCCCTCGTGCCGCGCCCCCGGGCCGGCTGCAGCGGCGGCAGCCTCGCGGGCGCACCCAACGGGATGCTGCCCGAGGCGTCGCTCTGCCCGCTGTGGGGCACCGCCGGTCAGGTGCTGCGGGCCGACGCCGCGGCCGCCTTCGACGAGCTGTCCCACGCCTACGCCGTAGAGACGGGCGAGCCGCTGTGCGTCACGGACTCCTACCGGGACTACGCGGAGCAGGTCGCCGTCCGGGCCGCGAAGCCCACCCTGGCCGCCGTCCCGGGCCGCAGCAACCACGGGTGGGGCGTCGCACTGGACCTGTGCGGCGGGGTGCAGCAGTTCGGCAGCCCGGCGCACCGCTGGATGCAGGAGCACGCGGCGGCGTCCGGCTGGTTCCACCCGTCCTGGGCGGAGCCGGGCGGCAGCAAGCCCGAGCCCTGGCACTGGGAGTTCGCGGGCTGAGGAGCCTCAGCGCGCGCTCCACCCGCCGTCCAGCACCAGGGCGGAGCCGTTGCTGTAGGACGCGGCGTCCGAGCACAGGAACGCCACGGCCTCCGCGACCTCCGACGGCTCGAGCAGCCGCTTCACCGCCGACGCCGCGAGCATGACCTGCCCCACGACCTCGGACTCGGGGATCCCGCGGGTGCGGGCCTGCGCGGCGATCTGCCCCTCGACCAGCGGCGTGCGGACGTAGCCGGGGCAGACGGTGTTGCTCGTGACCCCGCGGCCGCCGGCCTCCAGGGCGAGCGTCTTGGACAGGCCCTCGATCCCGTGCTTGGCCGTCACGTAGGCGCTCTTGTTCGGCGAGGCGCGCAGCCCGTGGACGCTGGAGACGTGCACCAGGCGGCCCCAGCCCTGGCCGTACATGTGCGGGAGCGCGGCCCGGGCCAGCCGGAACGGCGCCTCGAGCATCACCCGCAGGATCAGCGAGAACGTCTCGACCGGGAACTCCTCCACGGGGGCGACGTGTTGCAGGCCGGCGTTGTTGACCAGGACGTCGGCGCCGGCGAGCAGGCCGCCGGGGGCGCACGCGGCGTCGACGGCGGCCAGGTCGCCGAGGTCGAGGACGAGCGGAAGGCCCCCGACCTCCTCGGCCACCGCGCGGGCGCCGTCGTTCGAGCGGTCGACGACGACGACCTCCGCCCCGGCGGCGGCGAGGCGGCGGGCGCAGGCGGCGCCGATGCCGCTCGCCGCCCCGGTGACGACGGCGCGGCGTCCGGACAGGTCGAGGTCGGTCATGCCCGGAGTCTGCCCCGCTCCGGCCCGGCGGTCGGGCAGGAGACCGGCGGGCCACGTCGAAGTCCCCTGCCATGCGCCGTCCTGCCCTCGCCCTCGCCGCGGCCCTCGTCGCCGCGGCCGCCGTGCCCGCCCTCGCCGCAGGCCCGAAGGCCTCGCTCGGCTTCGGCCCGAACACCTACGCCTACTCCGCCTCCTACGGCGAGCCCGCGGTCGCCGTGTCCCCCGCCGACGGCAGCCTGTTCGTCTCCACCCCGGGCGACGGCGGTGCCGTCCTCGCGAAGAGCACGGACGACGGCGGCACCTGGACCAAGCTCCCGACCGTGGTGCCCCCGGGCGACAGCCCGGGCTCCGCCACGAGCGGCGGCGACTCCGAGGTCGCGGTCGCGAAGGACGGCACCGTGTTCGTGGGGGACCTCGACCTCGACGGCATCACCGTCAGCCGCAGCACCGACGGCGGCCGGACCTTCCCGCAGCAGGTCTTCGTCACCGGCACCTCCGACCGGGAGTGGCTGGCGGTCGACGGCCCGCACGGCGAGGACGTCTACCTCGTCTGGCACGAGATCGTCACCGGCACGATGCTCGCCGCCGTCAGCCACGACCGCGGCGCGACCTTCAGCGCCCCGACGACGATCTACAGCAACCCCGAGACGCTCGTGCAGAGCGCCCACAACGGGACCTCGATCGGGCAGGTGTCCACGGACGGCAAGGGCGGCGTGTTCGTCACCTACGGGACGACCCGCCTGACGACGACCGACACGACCTACGGCACCCCGCCGATCAGCACCGTCCACGCGAGCGTCAGCCTCGACCGCGGCGCGACCTGGAAGGACGTCACGGTCAACCCCGGGGCCGACGACGCGAACTACGGCAACTTCTGGATGGCGAGCGCCGTGGACGCCGGCGGCACGGTCTACGCCGTCTACTCCGGCTACGCGCACGAGGGGCAGCCCATGCACGTCTGGCTGCAGGCCTCCCACGACCGCGGCGCGACCTGGACGACGCCCTACGCCGTCGACCCCGGCGTCGGGAAGGCCGAGGGCCAGGACCTGTTCGGCTGGGTCGCCGGCGGCGGGCCGGGCGTCGCCGTCGTCGCGTGGTACCACACGGACGCGAAGGACAAGGACGCCGACGGCATCGACTGGTCGGTGCCGGTCGCCCAGGTCCGCGGCCTCGGGACCACGCACGTGCAGCAGGTGACGGGCCTGGCCAACGACCACCCGTCGGTCCACCACGGCCCGATCTGCACCCTCGGGACGTTCTGCGGGGTCCTCCCGGGCTCGTCCTCGGACCGGTCGCTGCTCGACTTCTTCAAGGTCACAGTCGACCCCACCGGCCGCGCCGCCGTGGTGTGGAGCGACAACGACCGGCCGGGCGCGGTGAAGACCG
>JAOPWW010000273.1 GCA_025965495.1 Frankiales bacterium | reverse complement strand
CCGGGGTCGCGGCCGCCGGCGGTGCGCTCGCCCTGCGCCGACGCCGGGACGAGGGCTGAGCCCGCCTGCCGCGAGCAGGCCCGTCCCCGTGCCGACCGTCGGACTGGTCGCCGTCGGGGGAGCGGCCGGCGCCGTCGCCCGCTACGGGCTCGCCCAGGTGCTGCCGGCGACGCCGCACGGACTGCCGGTCGCGACGCTGCTCACGAACCTGGTCGGCTGCCTGCTCCTCGGCCTGCTGGTCGGGCGGCGCCCCGACGACCCCGTGCTGCGGCCCCTGGTGGGCACCGGCGTGCTCGGCGGCTTCACGACCATGTCCACCCTCGCCCTGCAGACCGACCGCCTCGTCGACGACCGCCCGCTGGTCGCGCTGCTGTACCTCGCGCTCACCACGGCGGGCGGCCTGGCCCTGGCCGCGGCGGGCCTGCGCGCGGGGCGACCGTGACTGTCCTGCTCGTCGCGCTCGGGGGAGCCGCCGGGGCCGCCGTGCGCTGGCTCGTCGCGCAGCGGCTGCCAGGGCGCCCCGGGACGCTGGCCGTCAACGTCGCCGGCAGCCTGCTGCTGGGACTGCTCCTCGGCACCGGCGCGACGACGTCGGCGCTGCTCGGCGTCGGCTTCTGCGGCGCGCTCACCACCTTCTCGACGTACGCGGTGGAGGTCGTCGAGGGCGGCGGAGCCCGCTACGCCGCGTGGACGACGGCGCTGTGCCTCGCGGCGTGCGCCGGCGGGCTGCTGCTCACCTGACGACCTGCGTGAGGCGCCCCGTCCCCTGCGTGGACGACGTGCGCGGGTAGTAGCGCTGGTCGGTCGTGGCGACGTACGTCGTCGTGCCCGGACCGGTGAAGACCCGGCGGGGCGCGTACGGCTCGCCGGGGCCGCGGAAGAACAGCAGGGTGCGGGCGCCGACAGGGGCCTTCACGGTCAGGCGCACGGTGTCCCCCCGGTGCACCCGCGCCGGCCCGGTGACCACCGGCACGGCCTGGGTGGTGCCCTGCGCCGAGTCGCAGCGGTCGGTCTGGGCGGCCCAGCGGTAGTCGTCGTCGACGACGAACGACGTCCGGAACGCGTGGTCCGGCGTCGCGATCGTCCGCCGGACCGTGAACCGGTCCTGGCCGCGCTTGCGGAACAGGATGCGGACGGTGCCGGTGTCGGGAGAGGAGCCGCCGAGGCTGATCGTCCGGCCGACCTCGGCGTACGGGTAGGCGTACAGGGTGAACCCGCAGCTGCCCGAGACGCGGTCGACGACGACGGAGTCCTCCCCGTCGGCCGGCAGGACCCGGCCGTCCTGGAGCAGGCGGTAGCGGGTGCTCGTCGTGGGGTGGTCGGACCCGACGTAGGAGGTGGCGTGCTGGGCGTCCAGGTCGGTCCAGGTGCTGCTGCCGACCGGCTGCGACTGCAGCAGGAAGTCGTGCTCGGGCTCCGGCGGCGCGGTGACGCACGGGTAGCTGTGGCCCCCGGCGATGCTGACGGCGTCGCCGGCCCCGATGCGGTTCGTGCTGCTGTAGCCGGCGCCGACGCGGAAGGCCTCGTAGGCGGGGCGGTGGCAGGCGGCGTACGTCGTCGGGAGCACCCGGACCGTGACGGAGAAGGAGGTCCGGCCGGGGCTGCAGGAGGCCGCGCCCGCGGCGTCGGTGCGGTGGGCGCAGCGGGGGTCGGGCGTCGTCGTGACGGTGGCCGTCCCCGCGTCGACCGGCCGCAGGACGGTCTCCGCCTGGCCGTGCTCGCGGTCCATCGCGGTTCCGGCGCGGAACAGCCCGGTCGTTGCCACGGCCGGGGCGTCGGACCGGTCGCACCCGTCGAGCTGCAGGGCGACGCTGCCGTCGAGCGCGACGGTGACGGTCGCGCCGTCGTCCTCGGGCCCGACCACGACCTGCCCCTCGGGCGCTGCCGTCGGCGTCGGCCGGCCCGCCGGGGTGCAGGCGAGGTCGGTGGCGTCGGAGGGCCCGTCGTCGACGACGACGACGGCGCTCCAGCCGTACGACGGCGGCAGGCACGGGTAGCGGGCGTGGAAGCACGCGAGGTCCGTCTGGGCCGACAGCACCTGCGGCCGCACCTCGGAGCTGCCGCCGTACCGCCCGGGCGACACGGCGTCGAGGTCGACGGCCAGGCCGGCGCCGTTCGCGACGTGCCGGACGACGTGCAGCGTCGGGCCGCCGCGCTCCAGGCCGACCCAGACGCCGCTCTGAGGCGCACCGAGCCGGACCTCGATCCTGGTGCCGGGCGCGACGTGGACCGTCCGACCGCTGTCGGCGTCGATCAGGCGCACGACCGGGCCGCCGGTCGCCGCCTGAGCGGTCACGGGCACGGCCAGCGCGGTCAGGCACAGCAGTGCGGCCAGCAGCAGGCGTCTCATGCCTACGAGGACGCTGACGACGCTCCGGGGTCGTCCGGCAGACTGCGGGCCCGACCCCAGGAGACCCCGTGCGTGCAGTGCAGATCACCACCCTCGACGGCCCGGCCGCCGTCCAGCTCGTCGACGTCCCGGAGCCGGTCGCCGGGCCGGGGCAGGTCGTCGTCGACGTCGAGGTCGCCGGGGTGACCTTCCCGGAGGTGCTGCAGAGCCGGGGGCAGTACCAGCTCAAGCCCGACCTGCCGTTCGTCCCCGGGTCGGAGGTGTCCGGCGTCGTGCGGTCGGCGCCGGCGGGCTCGCCGGTCCAGGCCGGCGACCGGGTCGCGGCGTTCCCCGGGCTCGGGGGGTTCGCGGAGGTCGTCGCCGTCGAGCCGTGGGGCGTGTTCCCGCTGCCCGACGCCGTGACCTTCGAGCAGGGCGCCGCGCTGCCCATGAACTACCTGACGATGCACTTCGGCCTGGTGCGCCGGGGCCGGTTGCAGGCCGGGGAGACCGTGCTGGTCCACGGCGCCGCCGGCGGCATCGGGACGGCGTCCGTCCAGCTGGCCAGGGCGTACGGCGCCCGCGTCATCGGGGTCGCCTCCACGCCGGAGAAGGCCGGGGTCGCGAAGGCGGCCGGCGCCGACGACGTCGTGCTGGCCGCCGGGTTCAAGGACGCCGTGAAGGAGCTGACCGGCGGTCGCGGCGTCGACGTCGTCGTCGACCCCGTCGGCGGGGACCGGATGACCGACTCGCTGCGCTCGCTCGCCCGCGAGGGGCGCGTGCTGGTCATCGGCTTCACCGAGGGCGAGATCCCGACGGTCAAGGTCAACCGGCTGCTGCTGTCCAACGTGTCGGTCGTCGGCGTCGGCTGGGGTGCGTTCTGGATGTCGGACCCGGGCTACCTGCAGGAGCAGTGGCTCGAGATCGCGCCGCTGCTGGAGTCGGGCGTGCTGGTGCCGCCGATCAGCAGCGTGCGGCCGCTCGCGGAGGCGTCGGACGCGCTGCTGGAGATCGACGAGCGCCGGGCCGCGGGCAAGGTCCTCCTGCGGGTGCGCTGAGGCCTGTCGGCAGGAGGCCGGCGATCCGGCGCCGAACGGACCACCGGGGAGCGGCCCGGGCGGCAGTCGTGTCCCCGACGGGTGGTCGACGGGTCGGGCCGGGCACCCAGGGCCGGCGTGCGCCCGGGTGTCAGCCCGCGGCGACGCCGTCCGCTGCCTCCCGCATGGCCTTGAGGTCGATCTTGGACATCGTCAGCATCGCCTGCATCGCGCGCTGCGCCCGGGCCGGGTCGCCGTGGTCGAACATCTCGTCCATGCCGTCCGGCACGACCTGCCACGACAGCCCGTACCGGTCCTTGCACCAGCCGCACGGGCCCTCCGACCCGCCCTCGGAGGTCAGGGCCGCCCAGTACCGGTCGATCTCGTCCTGGTCCTGGCAGACGACCTGGAACGAGACGGCCTCGGTGAACGGGAACTGCGGTCCGCCGTTGATCCCCGTGAAGCGCTGCCCGTCGAGCTCGAACTCGACCGCCATGACGGTGCCAGCCGGGCCGGGCGCGCCCTCGGGGTACCGGGTCGCGGAGGCGACCCGGCTGTTCGGGAACACCGAGACGTAGAAGTCGGCGGCCTGCTCGGCGTCCCCGTCGAACCACAGGCTCGGCACGATCGTGCGGCGGAGGGTCATGGCGTCTCCCGTCGTCGTCGCAGCGGGTCTGCGGCGTCAGAGGGTGGACGACGCGGCGGTGCGGCACTCATCGGCGACGGCGCCGTCAGGCCGGTCAGCCCTGCCCGAGCTGCCGCAGCGCCTCGCCGTCGACCCGGAACGTCGTCCACTCGTCCTGTGGCACGGCGCCGAGGGAGCGGTAGAAGCCGATCGCGGGGGCGTTCCAGTCGAGGACCCACCACTCGAACCGCGGGTACCCGCGCTCCAGGCACACGGCAGCGAGCGTCTGCAGCAGGGCCTTGCCGAGGCCCGCGCCGCGGGCGGACGGCCGCACGAACAGGTCCTCCAGCCACAGGCCGGGCCGGCCCTTCCAGGTCGAGAACGTCACGTACCAGAGGGCGAACCCGACGACGGCGCCGTCCCCGTCGAGGGCGACGTGGCAGGAGGCGGTCCGGTCGACGAACAGCGCCCGGTGCAGGTCGTCCTCGCTGGCCTCGACGGCATCGGGCTCCCGCTCGTACTCGGCGAGCTCCTGGACGAGCTGCAGCAGGACGGGGACGTCGGCGGGCTCGGCGGTCCGGACGGTCACAGGGTGTCCCACTCCTTGACGACGCGGTGGCCGCGGTAGGTCCCGAGCACCGACAGCCGGGCCGGCTCCATCGTGAACAGCCCGCCCTGGAACGCCGGCAGCCCGATCCAGACCGCGGCGAGCGCACGCAGGCTGTGGCCGTGGCCGACGAGGGCGACGTCGCCCTGCTCGAGCAGGGGGACGCAGCGGTCGAGGGTCCGCTCGCACCGCGGCTGGACCTGCTCCCAGGTCTCGCCGCCGGGGGCGCCGTCGGTCCACAGCCACCAGTCCGGGTGCTCGTCGCGGATGTCGTGCGTGGTCCGGCCCTCGAACATCCCTTTGTCCCACTCGACCAGGTCGGGGTCGACCTGGGGGGAGAGCCCGGCCAGCTCGGCGGTGCGGCGCGCGCGCTGCAGGGGGCTCACGAACGCGGCGACCACCGGGCGCTCCGCGAGCCGCGGGGCGAGCGCGCGGGCCTGGTCCTCGCCGACGTCGGTCAGCGGCAGGTCGGTCAGCCCCGTGTGGCGGCCGTTCGCCGACCACTCGGTCTGCCCGTGGCGGACGAGAAGGAGGTCTCCCATGCCCTCCACACAAGCAGAAGGCCCGGCGCCCCCGTCCGCGAGGACAGGGGCGCCGGGCCGGACGAGCGCTGCTGCTAGGCCTGGTCGGCCGACTGCGGCAGGACGTACTCCTTGCCCTTGGTCTCCCAGAAGATCTTGGCGACGGCGTCGATGCCGTCCAGCAGCGCCTGGCCCGTCGCCGGGTCGAGCGAGCCGCGGGCACCGGTGCCGCTGCCGGCCTTGATCGTCTTGTTGATGAGGTCGTGCAGCTCCGGGTACTTCTCGAAGTGCTCGGGCTTGAAGTAGTCGTGCCACAGCACGGCCAGGTGGTGCTTCGCCAGGCCGGCGCGCTCGTGGATGATGATCTCCGCGCGCGTCTTGTACAGCGGGTCGTCGTTGGCGGCGGCCTTCTTCTGCATCGCGAGCACCGAGGTGGCCTCGATGCGGGCCTGAGCGGGGTCGTAGACGCCGCAGGGCAGGTCGCAGTGGGCGCTGACGACGGTCTTCGGGGTGAGGATGCGGAACACGAGGTGTCCTCTCGTCGGGGATGAGGCCTGTCTCCGACACTAGACCGGTGATCGCGACGCTGCGCCTCGGGACCGTCCTCGTCGAGGGGCCGAGCATGCTGCCGACACTGCGCAGCGGCGACTGCCTGCTGGTGCGCTACGGAGCGCCCGCGCGCCCTGGCGACGTCGTCGTCGCGCGGCCCTGGACCCGCCCGGAGCTGCTGGTGGTCAAGCGCGCGGTCGAGCCCGTGCCCGGCGGCTGGCTGGTCGAGGCCGACAACGCCGCCGTGCGCGGGCAGGGGTGGACGGGAGGCGAGGCCGACGTGCTCGCCCGGGTGCTCCTGCGCTACTGGCCGCGCCCGACGACGCGCTTCGCCCGGCCGCGCCACGAGGCGTAGGACGAGCCGCCCGACCGTGCGGTCCGCTCAGGCGCGCAGCGAGGCGTAGAAGGCCGTGCACTCCTCGTAGGACGGGAGCAGCCCGGAGGCCTGCGCCTCCGCCAGCGAGGGCGCGGCCGCGTCCTTGTCGGACAGCAGCGGCTCGAGGCCGGCGGGCCAGCCGGGCAGTGCGCGCAGGTCGAGGGCGGCGTCGAGGGGGTGCACGCCGTGCTCGCGCCCGGGGGCGTACGGCTCGCTGCACAGGTAGGTGACGTTCGCGTCGTCGGTGAGGGCGAGGAAGGCGTGCCCGAGCCCCTCGGACAGGTACAGCGCGCGCCGGTCGACCTCGTCGAGCTGCACCGCGTCGACGACGCCGAAGGTGGGGGAGCCGACCCGGACGTCGACGACGACGTCGAGGATCGCGCCCTTGCTGCAGTAGACGTACTTGGCCTGACCGGGCGGCACGTCCGCGAAGTGGACGCCCCGCAGCGTCCCGCGGCTGCTCACGCTGTGGTTGGCCTGCTTCAGCCCGAACGGGTGGCCGAGGGCCTCCTCGAGCACCGGCCCCTTGAACCACTCCAGGAACACGCCGCGCGGGTCGGGCCACTGCTTCGGCGTGAACGACCAGGCACCCGGCACGGCGAGCTCGACGACGTCCATGGCCACGACCCTAGCCAGCGGCGGTGTGGGAAGATCGGGGCCTCGGGCGACCCCCGGACGACGCACCGCCCCCTCCCGGCCGACCTGCCGAGCGCCTGCGGTCGTCGCACCCGTCGTCCCGCCACGCCCGAGGAGCAGCCGCAGTGACCGTGCACCTGGAGGACCTGTCCATGACCGCCCAGGACGGGACCCGCAGCCCCGAGACCCCCACGTCCACGCCTCCGGGAGCCGGCACCACGACGGCTGCCGCCGACCCCGACCTCGACGCCGGGCAGGCCGCGCGCGACGCGGACCCCGTCTTCGCGCTGCACCGCGGCGGCAAGGTCGAGGTCGTCTCGCGCGTCTCGGTCGCCACCCGCGAGGAGCTCTCCCTGGCGTACACGCCCGGCGTCGCGAAGGTCTGCACCGCCATCGCCGAGCAGCCGT
>JAOPWW010000388.1 GCA_025965495.1 Frankiales bacterium | reverse complement strand
GTGCCGGCCAGGGCGAAGCGGGCTGCCTCGCCCGGCGGCACGCCCTCGAGCGTCAGGCGGCGCATCGCCTCGAGCCGCCCGACGTCGGTCAGGGAGTAGCGGCGGTGCGCGCCCGCCGCGTGCTCGGAGGGACCGAGGCCGTAGCGGCGCGCCCAGGTCCGCAGCGTGGCGGGGGCGACGCCCAGCCGGCGCGCGACGGCCGCGACCGTGAGGCGGGGCCCGTCGGCGGTGTCGGCCTCTGCAGTGTCGGCTGCTGCGGTGTCGGCCTCGGTGGTGTCAGCAGCGGCGGTGTCGACGGCGTCGGCGGTCGCTCGGTCCGGGACGCGGCCCGGGTCGTCGCCAGAGCGACGCTGGGGCGACCGGTCGCGGTCGACGAGGGACAGCGCAGGAGGCGTACCGGGGCTGTCCACCCCTCGAGGATGAGGGCGCCCGCCCTCGCGAGCAACTCGACACGACGAAGGCGTGCCACGGTGCTGGCGCGGTCCCGACGCGGTCCTGGCGCGGTTCAAACTCCCGCGTAGGCCTCAGAAGTCTTTCGGGGACACCCTTGAACAACCCGTGGCGCGGTTGTACTGTCCTTGTCAGCAGCCCCGACCCCGCCGCTGCACGACGGACAGGAGTCCGCCCCATGACCGACATCCGACGCCTCCCCGGACCGCAGGCGGAGAAGTGGGAGTGGCAGCTGCTCGGCTCCTGCCGCGGCAAGGACACCGAGCTGTTCTTCCACCCCGAGGGCGAGCGCGGCCCCAGCCGGGCCAACCGCGAGGCGGCCGCCAAGGCGGTCTGCAGCACGTGCCCGGTGATGCGGCTGTGCCGCGAGCACGCACTGGCCAGCCGCGAGCCCTACGGCGTGTGGGGCGGCCTGTCCGAGCACGAGCGCGAGGACATCATCGCGGCGCGCGAGGGCCGTCAGGCCGCAACCGCCAGCTGACCCTCCCTCCTCGGGAGGGACCTGCTCCCCGCGAGGGGGAGCCCGCGCCGGCCCGCCACCACGGGGGCGGTCTGTCACGTATCGTCGGGGTGCCCGAACGCCCCCGGCCTGACGGCCCGACCCTGCAGGAGTGCACGCGGTGCCCCTCCGCTCGCCCCGGACCGCCTGCGCCCTGCTCGCCGCCCTGCCGCTGCTCGCGCTGACCGCCTGCGGGAACGGCGCACGGGCCTCGCACCCCGCGGCCGCCCCGGCACCCTCCTCGCTGGAGGCCGTCGCGTCGCCCGCGTCGTCGCCGACCCCCGCGCCCGACGTCGAGGTCCCCGCTCCCGCCAGCACGGCGGTGCGCGGGCGTGCCGCCGCCGACCCCGTGGCGCTCCGCCCCCTGGGCGCCCTGCTGCGGCCCGACGTCCTCGTCACCGGCACCCGCACCTTCTCCCCCGGTGCGCTCGCCCGGCTCGCCGCGCTGAGCCCGCCGGCCGGCACGGCCGTCTTCCGCGCCGGCACCGTCCGGCTCGCCGGCAAGCCGGTCCACGCTGTCGGCGTCGACCCGTCCACGTTCCGCGCGTTCGCCGCCAAGGGGACCGCCGAGGCCACCGCCGTCTGGCAGACCGTGGCCCGCGGCGAGGCCGTCGCCTCCCACGCCGTCAGCAAGAGCCGCGCCCTGCCGCTCGGGCGCGACGTGCAGGTCGGCAAGGTCGGGACCTCGCCGCAGTTCCTGCGCCGCCTCGGAGCGCTCGCGACCACGGGCATCCCCGGCACTGACCTGGTCGTCGACGACGAGACCGGGCGCAGCCTGGGCCTGCCCGCCGCGACCGGGATGCTGCTCACCGCCGGCAAGGACGTCGACCCCGTCGTGCTGGCCCGCGAGGTCCGGGCGATCACCGGCGACGGGGCGCAGGTCGACCTGCTGACGCCGCCGTCGGCCAACCCGGTCGCGTTCCTCACCGGCAGCAAGGCGGCCAAGGCCTTCGGCGCCTTCTCCTACCGCTACTTCCCCGACGGCACGATCCAGCCCGACCGGAGCTGGGTGGACAGCAACATCGTGTCGGGCACCGTCCCGATCCTGGGCCGCGTCACCTGCCACCGCCTCATGCTGCCGCAGCTGCGCGGCGCGCTGCAGGAGGTCGTCGACCGGGGCCTGTCGGCGTCGCTGCACACCTACGACGGCTGCTACGTCCCTCGCTTCATCGAGAGCAACCCCGCCCGGTCGATCTCGCTGCACACCTGGGGCATCGCGATCGACCTGGACGCCTCCACGAACTACCGCGGCATCAAGGGGACGATGGACCCGCAGGTCGTCGCGATCTTCAAGCGCTGGGGGTTCCGCTGGGGCGGCGACTGGCAGTACACCGACCCGATGCACTTCGAGATGGGCGCGATCCTCACCCGCTAGAGGTGCCCTACCGGACCGACGTCTGCGCGAACTGCGGCTTGTAGAGGTCGGCGTTCGCCAGCTGGTCGGCCCAGTCGGCGTCGTTGCGGCTGATCGACCAGAGCAGGTCGCCGCCCTTGAGCGCGATCTCGGGGTGCGCGAACGCGTTGTAGGTCGTCTCGCCCGGGTGCGCGCCCGACGGCGACGTCCCGACGACGGTCTCGCTCCAGGGACCGGTCGCGGCCGGGGCGCGCAGGAGCACGACGTCCTTGCCGAGGTAGTCGTCCTTCTTGGTCAGCGCCCGCCAGGTCCCGTCGCCCGCGCGCCAGACCGACAACGACGTCGACACGCCTCCGACCGCGCCCTTGACCGCCTGCGCGCTCGACGCCGTGGCCGACCAGCCGGTGCCGGTCCAGAAGCGCCAGGCGGGAAGGTCGGTCAGGCTGCCGGCCGGCACACGGGCGACGTAGAGGGCCTTGCCGAACACGAACGGCTCGGCCACCCGCTGGGTCCCGTAGACGTAGGTGTACCCGCCTGCCTGTGCGACGGCGCTGCCCCACTGCGGCGTCGTGTCCGGGGTGGCACTGGCGGGCGTGGGCCACAGCCCGGTGAAGACCGGCGTGCCGCCGGCCGGGACGGTCAGCTCGGCCAGCCAGGTGCCGCTGGTCGCGAAGGTCGAGGTGCCGTCCGGCGCCACCACCCGCTGCACCCGGGACGAGGGCAGGAACAGCCGACCGCCGTCGACCACGGCGTGCAGCGGCCAGAACCACTGGCCGTCGGGGGTGCCCGGGACGACCTCCGCGCCGGTCGGGCCGGTCACGCCGCGCAGGCACCCGCGGTCGGCGAGGACCAGGCTGTTGTGGACGAAGCGGCTCCCGAGAGCCCGTGAGCCGTCCGCCGCCTGGGCCCCCTGGAAGGTGTCGTCGAAGACCCACAGCAGCCGGCCGTCGGGCAGGCGCAGGCTGCTGCCCTGGTCCGCACCCGACCACCTGTCGTCGTTCAGGGCGTCGAACGCGGCCTGCCAGCCCGTCGCGCTGGTGGGCGCCGCCGTCGCGCAGGCGGGCGCGGTGCTCGTGGCGGTCCGCAGCCGGGGGGCGGTGCGGAGCGACGAGGTCCGGCGGGCCCGCTCCCACCCGGTCGAGGGAGCGCGCAGGCCGCCCACGGGCGAGGCGGCGTCCGACCGCCAGCGCTGGACCACGCCCCCGGGGTCCTCGGGCGACGTGGCCGACGCCGGGACGGCGAGGACCGCGGCCGTCACCGCGCAGAGCAGCAGCAGCGGACGGCGCACGCGGATCTCCTCGTGGCGGTTGGGCCACCATCCTGCGCCACGGCGGTACCGGCGGGGGACGGGTCAGGCAGTCCTGGCGCCCGCGACCGGCAGCGTCACACCCGCCGCAGGCGGCCCTGCCGGAGCACCGCCCGGGCCGCCGACCGCCCGCTCATCCCGTGCACCCCGCCCCCCGGCGCCGCGCTCGCCCCGCACAGGAACAGCCCCCGCACCGGCACGACGTACGGCGACCAGCCCGCCACGGGCCGGAAGACGGACAGCTGGTCGAGGGACGCCGACCCGCCCGCGACGTCGCCGCCGACCAGCGCCGGGTCGCGGCCCTGCAGGTCCAGCGGCGTGTG
>JAOPWW010000368.1 GCA_025965495.1 Frankiales bacterium | reverse complement strand
GTCGCCGGGGCGGGCGCGTCCGTGCTGGCACCGGTGCTCTACACCGCCGTCGGGCAGCGGGCGGCGCCGGGCCGGCAGGGCGCGGACCTCGCCCGGGTCAGCGCGCTCGGCTACGGCGGGTTCGTCGCGGGCCCGCCGCTGGTCGGGGTCGTCAGCGCCGGGAGCAGCCTGCCGGTCGCGCTGGCACTGCTGGGTGCGGTCGGCCTGCTCCTGGCCCTGTGCGGCCCGCTCGTCCTGCGGACGCCGAGGGAGCCTCAGCCGACGTAGCGCGCCCGCGGCAGGGGGAAGCCGTTGAAGGTCGAGGCGTAGCAGACCGAGTAGGCACCGGCGGAGCCCAGGTAGACCCGGTCGCCCACCTCCAGGCCCGCCGGCAGGACGGCGTCGCGCAGCAGGGTGTCGGAGGAGTCGCAGCTCGGCCCGGTGACCGTGCAGTGCACGGTGGGCCCTCCGGCCAGGTCCGTGCGGGAGGTCGTCACCGGGAAGGCGAGCGTCCCCGAGGTCTGCGCGGCCTCCATCAGGCCGTTGTAGGCGCCGACGTCGGTGTAGACCCAGACCCGGCCGGACCGCTCGGCCCGCCCGATGACCGTGGCGCCGAGGACCGCCGACTCGGCGACCAGGGCCCGGCCCGGCTCGCAGTACAGCTCCTCCGGCACGTAGGGCAGCGACTCCAGGGCCTCCAGCACCCGGGCGCCGACGTCGCGCAGGTCCGGCAGCACCTCCGACGGCGCGTAGCGGGCGGGGAACCCGCCGCCGACGTCGAGCATCCGCAGCCGCACGCCGCCCTCCTGCAGCTCGGCCATCAGCGGCGCGCACAGCCGCACGGCGTGGGCCCAGGCGTCCGGGTCGGTGCACTGCGAGCCGACGTGGAAGGTCAGGCCGGCCGGCACCAGGCCCAGGCCGGGAGCGGCCAGCAGCAGCCGCCGGGCCTCCTCGCGGGTGGTGCCGAACTTCGCCGACAGCGGGAAGCGGCTGCTCGTGTCGTCGACGGCGAGGCGCACGTAGACGCCCGCGCCGGGCGCGTGCCGGGCGACCTTCTCGAGCTCCTCGGGCGCGTCGACGGCGAAGCGCACGACGCCCCGGGCCGCAGCTCCGGCGACGTGCCCGGGCGCCTTGACGGGGTTGCTGTAGAGGACGTCGGCGGGCCGGGCCCCGGCGGCCAGCGCCAGGTCGAGCTCGGCGAGGCTGGCGATCTCGAAGCCGCCCCCGGAGGAGGCGACGGCGGCCAGGACCAGCGGGTCGGGGTTGCACTTCACCGCGTAGCGCACCGCGACCCGGTCCCGGAAGGCGTCCCGGAAGGCCGCGACCTGACGCCGGACGACCCCCAGGTCGTAGGTGATGAAGGGGGTGTCGTCGGCGGGACCGGCGAGCTCCACGGCCGTGAGGGCGGCCGTCCCCTCGGACCGGGCGGCGTCGGGCAGCAGGGAGCGCACGCTGCTGCGTCGGCAGGCGGCGTCCCGTCCTTGAGCGGTCCCCTCAAGGACCCGGGGGGTCCGGTCGACAGGGGAGTGTGCAGCGACCCGTGACCCGCGTCCGCCTGCCGCTCCGCTACGGCCTGTCCGCCGTCGCCGTGGTGGTGTGGTTCCTCGCCATGCGCCTGTCCGGCACCGAGACGCGGCTGAGCCAATGGGTCTCCAACGCGGGCCTGGTCACCGTCACCGTGCTCGCGGCCGGCTCGTGCCTGCACCGGGCCCGCCGCGCCGGCGCCGCCCGCCGGGCCTGGGTCCTGCTCGGCCTCGGCGCACTGTCGTGGGGGCTGGGCCAGGCGGTCTGGACGTTCTACGAGTCGGTCGAGGGCCGCGCGGTCCCGTTCCCCTCCTGGGCCGACGCCGGCTACCTGGCCGCGGTCCCCTTCCTCGTCAGCGGCCTGCTGTCCCTGCCCGGCAGCCCGACCCAGGTCTCGACCCGGGTCCGCCTGGTGCTCGACGGGCTGGTCGTCTCGGTCAGCCTCGGGATGGTCAGCTGGGAGCTGGTCCTGGCCGACACGCTCAAGGCCGGCGGGGACACGCCCTTCGCCGCCGTGATCAGCCTGCTCTACCCGGTCGGCGACGTCGTCTGCGGCACCGTGGCGCTGGTGGCCCTGGCCCGGGCCCGCCACGGCACGCGGGTGCCGGTGGGGTCGCTGCTGCTGCTCTGCGGGGGCTGCACCGCCTTCGCCGTCGGTGACTCCGGGTTCGCCTACCTCACCCTGCACGGCCGGTACTTCAGCGGCCACCCGATCGACCTGGGCTGGTTCGTCGGCTTCACGCTGCTCGGGCTCGCCGCGCGCGTGCCGGCCCGGGCCGCCCAGGAGGCCGAGCAGCTCGCCGGGTCCGGAGCCCGGGCCGGCGTCGTCGCCCCGTACGTCGCGGTGCTCGCCGCCCTGACCGCCGACGTGGTCCGGGAGGTGGGCGTCGGCCGGCTCGGCCCGTTCCTCGCCTGGGGGACGATGGTGCTGGTCGGCCTGCTCGTGGTCCGCCAGGTGCTGGCTCTGCAGGAGAACGCCTCGCTCACCCGCGAGCTCGAGGCCCGGGTCGCCGCCCGGACCAGCGAGCTCACGGTCCGCACCAGCGAGCTCGCCGGCCAGGAGCTGTGGTTCCGGAGCCTCGTGCAGAACCTCTCCGACGTCGTGACGGTCGTCGACGAGGACTTCCTGCTGACCTACGTCACCCCGTCCAGCGCCGCCCACTTCGGCCACGCCCCGGCGTCGCTGCAGGGCGTGCCCCTGCTGCACTGGTGGGCGCCGCTGGACGCCGCCCGGCTGCAGCCGCTGTTCGCCGAGCTGCGCCGCGAGCCGGGCGCCGCCCGCGTGTTCACCGGTCACGTCCGCCACGCCGCCGGGCACCTCGTGCCAGTGGAGGCGACCGTGACCAGCCTCGGCGAGGAGCAGGCCGTCCGCGGCTACGTCCTCAACGTGCGCGACGTCACCGAGCGGCGGGCGCTCGAGCTCGAGCTGTCCCACCAGGCGTTCCACGACACGCTCACCGGCCTCGCGAACCGGTCGCTGTTCGCCGACCGCGTGGAGCACGCCCTGGTCGGCAGCCGCCGGTCGGGCACGGGCCTGGCGGTCCTGTTCCTGGACCTCGACGGCTTCAAGGCCGTCAACGACACCCTCGGCCACGGCGCGGGAGACCGGCTGCTGACCCAGGTCGCCCAGCGGCTGACCGGCTGCGTCCGTCCGGGCGACACCGTCGCGCGGCTCGGCGGGGACGAGTTCGCCGTCCTGCTGGAGGACCTCGTCGACGGCGACGACGGCAGCGACGTCGCGACCCGGATCGCCGAGGCCCTGCGCGCCCCCGTCGCCCTGGACGGACGCGACGTGCTGGTGCGCTCGAGCTGCGGCATCGCCTTGCTGCGCACGGACGAGACCGCGGACGAGCTCATGCGCAACGCCGACCTCGCGATGTACCGGGCGAAGGCGTCCGGGGGCGACGGCCACGCCGTGTTCGAGCCCGGCATGCACCTGGAGCTCGTGCGCCGCCTGCAGCTCGAGGAGGACCTGCGCCACGCGGTGGAGCGGCAGCAGCTCGAGGTCTGGTACCAGCCGACCTTCGCCCTCGCCAGCGGGGACCGGGTCGGCTGCGAGGCGCTCGTGCGCTGGCGCCACCCCGTCCGCGGGCTGGTCGGCCCGGACGAGTTCATCCCCGTCGCCGAGGAGCTCGGCCTGATCGTGGAGCTCGGCGCCTGGGTGCTGCGCGAGGCCTGCCGCCAGACCGCCGTCTGGCGGGCCGGCCGCCCCGAGCTCGCCGCGCTCGACATCGCCGTCAACGTCTCCTCGCGCCAGCTCGACGACCCCGGCTTCCTGGCCACCGTGGACGCCGCCCTGGCCGACGCCGGACTCCCCGGCAGCGGCCTCACCATCGAGCTCACCGAGAGCGTCCTGGTCGAGCACGACGAGCAGATGCAGGAGCTCCTGGCCGCGCTGAAGCGCCGGGGCGTGCGCCTCGCGATCGACGACTTCGGGACCGGCTACTCCTCGCTGTCCTACCTGCACCGCTTCCCCGTCGACGTCCTCAAGGTCGACCGCTCCTTCGTGTCCGGCGTCGCGGCCGGCTCGGACGAGGAGGAGCTGACCCGCACGATCGTGCGGCTCGGCCAGAGCCTCGGCCTGGTCGTCGTCGCCGAGGGCATCGAGGAGGCCGAGCAGCTGCAGTCGCTGCAGGTCATGGGCTGCGACCTCGGGCAGGGGTTCCTGTTCAGCCGGCCCGTCCCGGCCGGGGAGCTCGAGGCGGCCTTCGACGCGGTCCTGCCGTCGCAGCCGACCGGTCCGCCGCCGCTGCTGCGGGTCGTCTGAGCGAGCGCCCGGCTGGCAGACTGGCCGGGTGACCAGCGCCTCCGCCGTCCGCCCGACCGACCTCGACCCCGCGATCGCCGCGCAGCTCAAGCGCGACCGCGACGGCCTCGTGGTGGCCGTGGCGCAGCAGCACGACACCGGCGAGGTCCTCATGGTCGGCTGGATGGACGACGAGGCGCTGCACCGCACCCTCACCACCGGCCGCGCCACCTACTGGTCGCGCAGCCGGCAGGAGTACTGGGTCAAGGGCGACACCTCCGGCAGCCAGCAGTGGGTCAAGTCCGTCGCGCTAGACTGCTACGGCGACACCCTGCTGGTGCAGGTCGACCAGGCCGGCTCGGGGGCGTGCCACACCGGCGACCGCACCTGCTTCGACGCCACCGTCCTGCCCGCCGTCGTCGGCGCGCCCGCGTGAGCCGGATCGGCACGACCAGCCCCACCCGCGAGCAGTTCGCGGCCTCCGGCGCCGCCGTCACCGCCGTCACCCGCCGGCTGCTCGCCGACGGCGAGACCCCGGTCGGGGTGTACCGCAAGCTCGCCGGCGGCCGTCCCGGGACGTTCCTGCTCGAGTCCGCCGAGCAGGGCCGCTCCTGGTCGCGCTGGAGCTTCGTCGGCGTGCGTTCGGCGGCGACCCTCACCGAGCGCGACGGCAAGGCGCTGTGGGTCGGCGAGGGGCTGCCGACCACCAGCGAGGACCCGCTGGAGGCCCTGCGCGAGGCCGACGCCCTGCTGCGCACCCCCAAGGAGGACGGCGCCCCGCCGTTCACCGGCGGGATGGTCGGCTACCTCGGCTACGACGTCGTCCGCCGGATCGAGCGGCTGCCGAGCACGGCGCCCGACGAGCTCGGGATGCCCGAGCTGGCGATGATGCTCGTCACCGACCTCGCGGTCCTGGACCACTCCGACGGCACGGTCCTGCTGGTCGCGAACGTGCTCCAGGGCGGCTCCTACGACGACGCCCTGGCCCGGCTCGACGCCATGACCGAGGGCCTGTCGGCGCCGGTGCCGCCGAGCGTGGCGACCCTGGACCTCGACGCCGTCCCGGACGTGCAGCGGCGGACCTCCCCGGAGGACCACATGGCTGCGGTCGAGACGGTCAAGGAGCACATCCGGGCCGGCGACGCGTTCCAGGTCGTGCTGAGCCAGCGGTTCGAGGTCGAGACGCAGGCCGACGCGCTCGACGTCTACCGCGTCCTGCGTGCCAGCAACCCCTCGCCGTACATGTACCTGCTGCGCTTCGCCGGCCACGAGCACCCGTTCGACGTCGTCGGCTCCTCGCCGGAGGCCCTGGTCACGGTCACCGGCGGGCACGCCGTCCTGCACCCCATCGCGGGCACCAAGCCGCGCGGGGCGACGCCGGAGGAGGACGCGGCGCTGGCCGCCGAGCTGCTGGCCGACCCCAAGGAGCGCAGCGAGCACGTCATGCTCGTGGACCTCGGCCGCAACGACCTCGGGCGGGTCTGCGACCCCGGCACGGTCGACGTCGTCGAGTTCATGCAGATCGAGCGCTACAGCCACGTCATGCACATCGTGAGCACCGTCGTCGGCGACGTCACCGCCGGCCGGAGCGCCTTCGACGTCCTGAAGGCGACCTTCCCGGCCGGGACGCTCTCCGGAGCGCCCAAGCC
>JAOPWW010000366.1 GCA_025965495.1 Frankiales bacterium | reverse complement strand
CTCGCCGCGGCCCGGGCCGTCCGGCTCAGCGGCGCCTCGACCGGCGTCGGCGCGTCCGGCGCCACGATGGCCGTCACCGCCGCCGTGCAGGCGACCTGCGTCACCGGACTCGTCGACGAGGTCACGGCCGCGACCCTGATGCACGCGTGGCAGGCCGGCCGAGCAGCCTGAGCCGCGGGCGGCCGGACCGGGCCTAGGGTGACCTGGTGAAGCGCCGCGCGAAGATCGTCTGCACCCTGGGTCCGGCCGTCAACAGCGCCGAGGGCATCCGTGCCCTGGTCTACGCCGGCATGGACGTCGCCCGGCTGAACTTCAGCCACGGCTCCTACGAGGACCACCGGCAGGCGTACCTGTGGGTCCGGGAGGCCAGCGACGAGTCCGGCCGCGGCGTGGGGGTGCTCGCCGACCTGCAGGGACCCAAGATCCGGCTCGGCACCTTCGCCGCCGGCCCCGTCGTCTGGGCCACCGGCGAGACCGTCACCATCACCACCGACGACGTCGAGGGCACCCACGACCGGGTCGGCACGACCTACAAGGGCCTGGCCGGCGACGTCTCGGTGGGCGACCGGCTGCTCGTCGACGACGGCCGGGTCGGCCTGACCGTCGTGGCGGTCGACGGTCCCGACGTCCGCCTGCTCGTCACCGAGGGCGGCCCGGTCTCGAACAACAAGGGGCTGTCCCTGCCCGGCGTCGGCGTGAGCGTGCCGGCGATGTCGGACAAGGACGAGGAGGACCTGAGGTTCGCCCTCGGGCTGCGCGTCGACATGGTCGCGCTGTCGTTCGTGCGCGGCCCCGACGACGTCCAGGGCGTCCACCGGATCATGGACGAGCTCGGCGCGCGGCTGCCCGTGCTGGCCAAGATCGAGAAGCCGCAGGCGGTCGAGAACCTCGACGCGATCGTGGAGGCCTTCGACGGGCTCATGGTGGCGCGCGGGGACCTCGGCGTCGAGATGCCCCTGGAGCGGGTGCCGCTGGTGCAGAAGCGGTGCATCCAGGTCGCGCGGGAGCTCGCCAAGCCCGTCATCGTCGCGACCCAGATGCTCGACTCGATGATCAGCGCCTCCCGGCCGACCCGGGCCGAGGCCAGCGACGTCGCGAACGCCGTGCTGGACGGCACCGACGCCGTGATGCTCAGCGGCGAGACCAGCGTCGGCGCGTACCCGGTCGAGTCGGTCGCGACGATGGCCCGGATCGTCGTCGCCGCGGAGGAGGAGCTGCGCAAGGTCCCGCGCGTCGTGCGGGAGCCCACCACCGTCGGCGGGGCCATCGCGCGCGCCGCCGCCGAGGTCGGGCGCACCGTCGGGGCCCGGGCGCTCGTCGCCTTCACCCAGAGCGGCGACACCGCCCGCCGGCTCGCCGAGCACCGCTCGCCGATCCCGCTGCTGGCCTTCACCCCCGTCGCGGACGTCCGCAGCCAGCTCGCCCTGGTCTGGGGGGTCGAGACCTTCCTGGTGCCGACCGTCACCCACACCGACGAGATGGTCCTGCAGGTCGAGAAGGCCATGCTCGACATCGGACGGATGGAGACCGGGGAGCTCGTGACCATCGTCGCGGGCAGCCCGCCGTCGACGGCCGGCTCCACCAACGCGATGCGGGTGCACCGCCTCGGCGGCTGGATGCCGTCGCCGCCGCCGCTGCCCACCGCCGGGGACCAGGAGCCCGAGGGCGGCTGGGGCCGCGGCTGAGCCGGGTCAGCCGGGGTCGCGATCCGCTCAGTCGGCGGGGGGCGGGGCCGCTCCGCCGACGATCATCCGGGCCAGCAGCGCGTTCATCTGCTCGCGGGACAGCATCGGCGCGGCCGGCGGCTGCAGGTGCTCGCGCTGGACGGCGAGCGGGAGCGGCGGAGCCGCGTCCTCCGCGGACGGGCCCTCGTCGGGCGCGCGCCGCGGCTGCGGGGCAGGCAGCGCCGCCGGGCGGGGCGGGGCCGCCGCGACGGCGACGGGCTGGGGGATCGAGCCGAGCGTGACAGCGTCCACGACGCACCTCCTGTGCGGTACCCGCGGTCCTTCGCGGGTGGCCCCGGCGGGAGCCGGGGTCAGAACGAGTGTCCTGCTGCGTCGGGGCAGTGGTACTACCCGGACGGGTGAGGTCGCGCGGTCCGGGGGACGCGACCGGCTGCGGGGGACTAGGCGGGAGCGTGGACCCCGACGTACAGGTACCGGGGGGCCTTGACCCGCATCGTCCCGTAGCTGCGGTCGCCGCCGGTGTTGTACTGCTCGACCGAGACCGACCCGTCGCTGTAGACGCCACGGACGTAGGCGACGTGGCCGTAGCCGCCGGCGGTCATGGTCCCGTTCGCCGTGGCGGAGCCCGGCGCGTAGTACGCCGAGCGCTCCCCGGCGTTCCACTGGGCGATCGCGCCGGCGACCGGCCGGGTCCCGATGCCGTACCCGAGGCGGCGGGCGGCCTCGTCCCACGAGAGCGCGCTGCCCCACTTCTGGGTCGCGTTGCTCAGGGCGCGGCCCCGCTGCTCCATCCGCCAGGCCACGAAGCTGACGCACTGGCGGCGGGTGAAGCCCCAGCGGTCGGCCGAGCCGGAGGTGTCGGCGCGGTAGGGGTAGTCGTCGCCGGCGGCGGAGGCGGGCGCCGTGCCGAGCAGGCTCCAGGCCGCCAGCAGCGAGAGCAGCAGGACGAGAGCGCGGCGCAGCAGGGGTGCGGGACGCGTCGTCGTCGGGGCCGTCGAGGTCAGGGAGGCAGACACACAGGAGGTGTCGGCGGCGGCGCACCCCGGACTTCAGTCCGGTCGGTGCTCCGTCCGGGTGAACCCGGTCGGTCCGTCCGGGTGCAGGGGGAGCTGTCCCGGTGCGCCCCGGTCTGGCGCCGGGCCGCGGCCGGACGGCGGGAGGCCGTGTCCTGCGGCGCTCCCGGCCGTTGCTCAGGGCATGACCACGACGACCGAGACCGGACCTGCCCCCGCCGTGATCGACCTGCGCGACCGTCCCGCGACCACCCGCCCCGACCCGGTCGCCCGTCCCGCTGCCTGCACTGCTGCCGGCACTGCTGCTGCCCCTGCCCGGGCGCTGCGCCGGGCGCGGCTGGCCCGTCTGCAGGCCGCCGACGTGCGCGAGAGCGCCCTGCTGCACGCCCGCCTCACCGGGCGCCGTCGCTAGCCCTCCACGGGGGACCTGCGGTGCCCCCGGTGGGATTCGAACCCACACTGTCGGTGGTTTGAGCACCGTGCGTCTGCCGGTTGCGCGACGGGGGCCGGGCGGACCGAGCCCGGTCCTGGAACGGTAGCGCCCCGGGGCCGCCGGTACCGTGACGGCGCCCTGGCACTCCCAGCCCTCCTGCCCGCCGTCCCCGCGCCGCCCCCCTCGCGCCCTCCGGAGGTGCCGCATGCCGATCGCCGACCGCCCGGTGCCCCGTCCCGGACCGCACGTGGGCCGTCCGTCGCCCCGGGTCCTGCTCGCCGAGGACGAGGCGCTCATCCGCCTGGACCTCAAGGAGATGCTCGAGGAGGAGGGCTTCACCGTCGTCGGGGAGGCCGGCGACGGGCTGACCGCCGTCCGCCTCGCGCAGGAGCTCCGTCCGGACCTGGTGATCCTGGACGTCAAGATGCCCGAGCTCGACGGCATCTCGGCGGCCGAGCAGATCGTCGCGGCGCGGATCGCGCCGGTCGTCGTGCTGACGGCGTTCAGCCAGCGCGACCTGGTGGCCCGGGCCCGCGAGGCCGGGGCGATGGCCTACCTGGTCAAGCCGTTCCAGAAGAAGGACCTCGTGCCGACGATCGAGATGGCGCTGGCCCGGTTCGCCGAGACCGTCGCGCTCGAGGACGAGGTCGCGGACCTCACCGGGCGGCTGGAGGCGCGGACCCTGGTCGACCGCGCCAAGGCCCGCCTGCAGGGCGACCACGGGCTCACGGAGGCCGAGGCGTTCCGCTTCGTGCAGCGGGCCTCCATGGACGGCCGCCGGAGCATGCGGGCGGTCGCCGAGGACGTGCTCGCGGGGACGCTGCTGCCGGCCGCCCCCGAGCCGGCCGGCTAGGCCCCGGACACGCCCCTGCAACGCTCCGGGTGACCGGCCGCACGCGGGTGTCCGCTTCGCCCCCCTGGTTGGACACGCTCTGGTCACGACACGGGGATGGTCGTAGCGCCGCGGCGTCGCCAGCCGATACCTTCCGGCCCGCTGCGACGTCCTCGTCGCAGCTCGCCGGCACCACCCCCGCCGGCGCTTGACGAACTCCCGGGAGTGCGAGTGCTCAACCGACGACTGCTTCGACTGGCTCTGCCGGTCACCCTCGGAGCCCTGGCGCTCACCGCCTGCGGCTCCGGCGGCGACTCCGGAAGCTCGGGCGGGTCCGGCAAGCCGACCTACAAGATCGCGTTCCAGGGCCCCATCTCGGGTGACAACGCGGCCATCGGTGAGAACGAGGGCAACGGCGTCCAGCTCGCGATCGACCTCGCGAACAAGAAGGGCGACCTGCCCTTCACGCTCGCCTACTCCGGCCAGGACGACGTCGGCACCCCCGAGGGCGGCCCGCCCGCAGCGCGCAAGAGCATCGACGACGAGAAGGTCATGGCCGTCGTCGGCCCCGCGTTCTCCGGCGCCACGAAGTCCTCGGCCAAGCTGTTCGCGGCGGCCAGCCTGGCGGCGGTCAGCCCGTCGGCCACCAACCCCGACCTGACCAGCAAGGCCAACGGCTTCACGTCGTTCTTCCGCGTGGTCCCGCCGGACAACGCGCAGGGCGAGGAGGCCGCGAACTACATCGCCAAGGTCCTCAAGGCCAAGACCGTCTACTCCCTCAACGACAAGAGCGAGTACGGCGTCGGCCTGTCCGACGTCTTCGACAAGACGCTGGCGGCGCAGGGCGTCAAGGTGATCAAGGAGGGCGTCCCGAAGACCAAGGACTACTCCACCGTCGCGCAGAAGATCAACAACAAGAAGGCCGACGCGGTCTGGTACTCGGGCTACTTCCCCGAGCTGGCCCTGCTGGCCAAGTCCCTCAAGAGCGTCGGCTACGCCAAGCCGCTGCTGTCGGGCGACGGCTCCAACGACGACCAGTACATCGTGTCGGCGACGCCCGAGATCGCCGAGGGCACGTACCTGTTCTGCCCGTGCGGCGACGCCAACGTCGACCCGAAGGCCAAGACCTTCGCCGACGCCTACAAGGCGAAGTTCAACAAGCCGGCCGGCACGTACTCCCCGGAGTCCTTCGACGCCACCAACGCCATCATCGAGGCGATGCGCAGCGTCGGCGGCAAGACCCTGACCCGCGAGAAGGTCCTCGAGGCCGTCCGCAAGGTCGACTACACCGGCATCACCAAGCAGGTCTCGTTCACCGAGAACGGCGAGGTCGAGGGCAAGACGATCTTCGTGTTCCAGGTCAAGGGCGGCAAGCGCGAC
>JAOPWW010000360.1 GCA_025965495.1 Frankiales bacterium | reverse complement strand
GCCACGAACTCCACGTCGACCGGCTGACCCACCACGGTGTCCTTCATGAGGTCGTAGCCGTGGACGTGGACCTCGTCGACGACGTCGGCGGTCACGGTCAGCCGCACCCTGGTGCCGAGCTTGATGTCGGCCCGGCGGGTGTCGCCGGTCGCCTTGCCGCCGGTGACGGTGATCGCGACGACCTGGGCGTCCTCGGTGTCGGTGGCCTGGCTCGCCCCGGTGGTGGGCGTCCCCGCAGCCGCGGCCGACGTGGGGGCGGCCTGGCCCGGCTCGGTGGCGGCCTTCCCGCCGCACGCGGCGAGGGGCAGGACCAGGCACACGACGACGGCGGACAGCTGCAGGCGCTTCACGGCGTGGATGGTGGCACGTGCGGTGTGAGGCCCCCGTGAAGCCGCCGGCGTCGCTAGGTTCCGCGCATGGCGAGCGACGAGCAGGTGCAGGGCTCCACCGAGGTGGCGGCGTCGGCGGAGGCGGTCTGGGCGCTGGTGAGCGACCTGCCCGCGATGGGCCGCTTCAGCCCGGAGGCGACCGGCGGCCGGTGGGTGCGCGGGGGCGGGCCGGTCGTGGGGGCCGTCTTCCGCGGGACGAACGCCCAGGGACGCCGGCGCTGGAGCACCCGGTCCACCGTCGTGGAGGCCGAGCCGGGCCGTGCGTTCGCCTTCGAGGTCAGCTCGGCCGGCCTGCCCGTCGCGCGCTGGTCCTACCGGATCGAGCCGACCCCCGAGGGCTGCCGGGTCACCGAGACCTGGGACGACCGCCGCGGCGCCCTCGTGGCGCGCGTCGGGGTGCTGCTGACCGGGACCCGCGACCGCAGGGGCTTCACGGCGTCGAGCATCGCGACGACGCTGCGCGAGGTGAAGGCGGCGGCCGAGCGGTAGCCCGTTCGCCGCAGGACAGGCAGGCACGCAGAGTGGTCGGGCGGCCACGATCCGTGCCACACTGGAGAGGTGGAGGAGGCGGACATGTCCGGCACAGCGGGCGTCCCGACGCCCTCCTGCCCGCCTGTCCCCGCACCGACCCGGGCAGCCCTGGGCGCGCGCTCCCCGCGGCTGGTCCTCACCGCCGCCACCGCCGGTCTGGTCCTGCTGGGCAGCGCCGGGGCCGCGGTCCTGGTCGCTGCCGCCACGCGCACCGGCCCGTCCGCACCGCCCGTCGTCGGGGCCCTGGCGCCGGGGCCCGCCCTGACCGCTCCCGTGCCGGGTCTCGGCACCGTCGTCGTGCCCGGGTCCGCGCTCTTCGGCGGCCGCGCCGTCGCGCCTCTGCCCTCGGGGCGCCGGGCCCGTCCGCTGGACGTGACCGGTGGCCGGGCGGCGTCCGCCTTCCCGGCGGGCGGCGGGGGCGCTCGGTCGGGGGCGCTCCTGGGGACTGTGTCCGGGCGGGTGGCCGGTGCGGTCCTGCCCGGTGCTGGTCCTGTCCTGCCTGGTGCTGTCCAGCCCGTGGTGGCTGCCCCCGGCGTGGCTGCTCCTACCGGTGCTGGTGCGGTGCCCGGTGTGGCTGTCCCGGGTGTGGCGGTGCCGGGTGTGGCGGTCCCCGGTGTGGCCGGCCCGGGCGGCCGGCCCGGTCGGCCCGTGCTGCCCGTCGGTCCTGGTGGTGCCGTGCCCGCCGTCCCCGCCGTGGGGCCGGCCGTCCCGGCACGTCCGGTGCCGGTCGCGGGCGCAGGTGCAGGGGTCCCCACCGTCGTCACGGCCCTGTCGTCGCCTCCCGCGACCAGCCCTGCCGGGGGTGGCCGGGCGAAGGCGCCCAAGACGCACGGTGCCGCGAGGGGCAGCGCGACCGGGCCGCCCGCCCACGGAGCCCGCGCCGTGCCGGTCCGTGCCGCGGTGCAGGGCCCGCGGATCCCCACGACCGTCGAGCCCCCGCAGGCGCAGTCGGGTCCGGAGCCGTCGTCTGGCCAGAAGCCGGCCGAGGCGGAGGAGAAGGCCTCGAAGCCGGGGAAGGCTCTGAAGGCCGGCAAGGCGCTGAAGCCGGGCAAGGCCTCGAAGCCGGGGAAGGCCCTGCAGCCCGGCACGGCCCGGAGGTCCGGGAAGGCTGCGCAGGCCGAGAGCGCGGAGCGGTCGTCGTCGGCGCACGCCCGGCAGCCGGCTGTCCGCCCGGTCTTCGGCCCGCCGCTCCCGTCGGTGTCCCCGCGGGGACACGGCCGCGGCCGCTGACCGACCTGCTCACACGTGCTCGACCCAGCCCGGCCGTCGCTCCCGGCATGACCCAGGTCACACGTCGCGGTCCGGTCTGACACGATGCGAGCGGCGCCCCGGCGCTGACCCGCACGTCGGCCGACCGGCCTGCCCGCCCACCCGCGCGGCACCGGACGACCACCGCCCCTGCCCCGACCGGCGACCCCGGACGAGGTCCGAGCGCAAGGAGCCCCCATGACGCCGCCCCCCACCGCTGCGCACCCCGAGCCCGCCCTCGAGGCGGCCCCGGAGACCACGCCCGTCGCCACGAGCACCAGCGCCGGCCCGGAGCTCGTGCAGCTGCTCACCCCGGAGGGCGAGCGGCTGACCCACCCCGACTACGACGTCGACCTCACCGACGACGAGTACCGCGACCTGTACCGCGACCTCGTCCTGGTGCGGCGGATCGACGTCGAGGCGACGGCACTGCAGCGCCAGGGCGAGCTCGGCATCTGGGCCGCGCTGCTCGGGCAGGAGGCCGCGCAGGTCGGCTCCGGGCGGGCGCTGCGCGCGCAGGACTTCGCCTTCCCGACCTACCGGGAGCACGGCGTCGCGTGGTGCAAGGGCGTCGACCCGCTCAAGCTCCTGGGGCTGTTCCGGGGCGCGAGCAACGGCGGCTGGGACCCGCAGGAGAAGCGCTTCAACCTCTACACGATCGGCATCGCGTCGCAGACCCTGCCCGCGACCGGCTACGCGATGGGCATCGTCAAGGACGGCGCCGTCGGCGACCCCGAGACCGGCGAGGCGACCATCGCCTACTTCGGCGACGGCGCGAGCAGCCAGGGCGACGTCAACGAGGCCTTCGTCTGGGCCGCGGCCTACAACGCCCCGATCGTCTTCTTCTGCCAGAACAACCAGTGGGGCATCAGCACCCCGACGGCGACCCAGAGCCGCATCCCGATCTACCAGCGCGCCCGCGGCTTCGGCTTCCCGGGCGTCCGGGTCGACGGCAACGACGTCCTCGCCACCTACGCCGTCACCCGCAAGGCGCTCGACGACGCCCGCACCGGCCAGGGCCCGACCCTGGTCGAGGCCTTCACCTACCGGATGGGCGCCCACACGACGTCGGACGACCCCACCCGCTACCGCTTGGCCGCCGACCTCGAGGCGTGGAAGCTCAAGGACCCGCTCGAGCGGATGAAGGCGTTCCTGTTCAAGCAGCAGCTCGTCGACAGCGCGTGGTTCGAGCAGCTCGAGGCGGAGGCCGACGCGCTCGCCGCCCGCATCCGCAAGGGCTGCCTGGAGATGGCCGACCCCGACCCGC
>JAOPWW010000210.1 GCA_025965495.1 Frankiales bacterium | reverse complement strand
GACGACGATCGCCAGTGCGGTGGAGGAGCAGACGGCGACGACGAACGAGATGTCGCGCAGCGTCGCGGAGGCCGCCACCGGCAGCACCGAGATCGCGGCGAACATCATCGGTGTCGCCCAGGCCGCCGAGACCACCAGCAGCGGCGTCGTCGACAGCCAGCGGGCCGCGAGCGAGCTCGCCCAGATGAGCAACGAGCTCAACACACTGGTCGGCACCTTCCAGGTCTAGTCGAGACGGGGTGAGCCCCCTGCCGCGGACAGCGGCAGGGGGCTCTCCGGGTTGAAGGACGTCCCCGCGGGGGAGGCAGCCCCTCGCCCGCCCCTGACCGTCGAGGAGACCGCCGTGACCGACCAGCTGCCGAGCCTGTCCGCCGCCGACCTCGACGCCGAGGGAGGGACGGCCCTGCCGGCCAAGGAGGTCACGAGCCTGCTGGACCTCAACGCCGACCTCGACCTCGCCCTGGACCTCGCGGCGCCGGTCGACCTCGCGGCCGCCGCGAACCTGAACATCGCCGCGCCCATCCACGCCGCGGTGGCGGGGAACGTCCTGTCCGACGGCTCCGCGGCGGCGGCCGGCGGCAACCAGCAGACGCTCATCGACCAGGGCATCCACGGCTCCGCCGCGGCCCACGCCCCGCAGACCTCCGGCATCGACCAGGGCGCCGACGGCACGGCGGCCCCGGCCGACCCCGCTCCCGCCCCGGCCCCCGCCGACCAGCCCACGACCGCGGGCGCCCAGGCGGGCGACCTCGCCACCGGCGACCTGTCCTCCGGCCAGCTGCTCAACGTCGACGTGAACCTGCACGCGAACGTCGACGGAGCCGCCCCCGTCAACGGTGCGGTCGCGGCCAACGCCAACGCTGCCGCCCCGATCGACGCGAGCGTCGCGGCCAACGTCGGCTCGGTCGGCTCGGAGGCCACGGCCGTGGCCAGCCAGACCGCGATCATCCACCAGGACATCGACGCCACGGCCGACGCGACGGCCGCCCAGGACAGCACGATCTCGCAGTAGCGGGGCGGGCAGGAGCTCCTCATGACCGCGCCGGCGCTGGCCGACGTCCCGGTCCGGGCCGACGGCGTCGAGCTGCTCGGCGACCTCGTCGGCTCCGGCTACCGGGAGACCCCGGCGCTGGTGCGGCGCGGCGACGGGCAGACCCTGCAGCTGACCCCGCTGCTGGCCCACCTGCTCGACCTCGTCGACGGCCGGCGCGACCACGAGCTGCTCGCCGCGCAGCTGTCCGAGCGGGTCGGCCGGCAGGCGTCGGCCGACGACGTCCGGACCCTGCTCGCCAAGCTCGACGGGCTCGGCCTGCTCCGTGGTGCGGACGGGACCCAGCCGGTGGCCGCGCCCCGCGCGAACCCGCTGCTGGCGCTCAGGCTCAAGGTGGTCGTCAGCGACCCGGCCGTCACCCGCCGCCTCACCGGTCCGTTCACGTGGCTGTTCCGCACCTGGGTCGTCGTGCCGGTCCTGCTCGCGTTCGCGGCGACGTCGTGGTGGGTGCTCGTCGACAAGGGCCTCGCGGGGGCGACCCGGTCGGCCTTCTACGACCCCGGGCTGCTCCTGCTCGTCTTCGCCCTGACGGTCCTGTCGGCGGGGTTCCACGAGTTCGGGCACGCCGCCGCCTGCCGCTACGGCGGCGCCACCCCGGGCGCGATGGGCGCCGGGCTGTACCTGGTGTGGCCGGCGTTCTACACGAACGTCGACGACTCCTACCGGCTGTCCCGCTGGGGCCGGCTCAGGGTCGACCTCGGCGGCCTGTACTTCAACGCCCTGGTCGCGGTCGCCGTCACCGGCGCCTTCCTCGTCACCCACCGCGACGCCCTGCTGCTCGGCGTCGCCACCCAGCTGCTGCAGATGCTCCGCCAGCTCGCACCGGTGATCCGCGCCGACGGCTACCACGTGCTCGCCGACCTCACCGGGGTGCCGGATCTGTTCGCCCACCTCGGTCCGACGGTCAAGGCGCTGGTGCCCTGGCGCAAGAGCCCGCCGTCGGCGCTGAAGCCGTGGGCACGCGTCGTCGTGAGCGCCTGGGTGCTGGTCGTCGTGCCGGTGCTGCTCGCCACCACCCTCGGCGGCGTCCTCATGTTCCCGCGCCTGGTCGCCACGGCCTGGGACAGCGGCGGCGGGCAGGCGTCCGCGCTGCTGCACGCGCTCGGCACCGGCGACGTCCTCACCGCCGCAGCACGGCTGCTGTCCCTGGTCGCCCTCGTGCTCCCGGTGCTGGCCGTCGGCTACCTCGTCGTCCGGATCGCCCGGCGGCTCGCGACGTCGGCGTGGTCGGTCACCGACGGCCGGCCCCGCGCCCGGGTCGCCCTGCTCGTGGTCACCGCCCTGCTGCTCGGGCTCGCCGCCTGGGCCTGGTCGCCCGGCAGCGGCCGGTACGTGCCGGTGCAGCAGGGCGAGCGCGGGACGCTGCCGGGCGTCTCGCGCCTGGTCACCCGGCCCGTGGCGCAGCAGCAGGTCGCGCTGCCCGGCCGGACCGGACGGCCTCAGCTCGCGATGGCGCTGGTGCCGCACGACCGCCGCTCCGGCGCTCCCGTGCTGCTGCTGTCCCGCGACCAGCAGGGCGCGACGCGCGCGCTGCTCGCCAGCGGCGACGGTCGGCAGGTCGCCGCCCGGTCGCTGCCGTTCGCGCTGCCGGACGCCCCCGGCCAGGACGACAACCAGGCGTTGGCCGTCGGCACCACGGACGGCGCCACCACCTACGACGCCGCCTACGCCCTCGTCTGGGTCGAGGACGGCAAGCCGGTCACCTCCCGCAACGAGGCGTACGCCCTCGCGTCCTGCCGCCGCTGCACCACCGTCGCCGTGGCCTTCCAGGTGGTGCTCGTCGTCGGGCAGAGCGACGCGCAGGTACCGGTCAACGCCGCCGTCGCCGCGAACGGCGGGTGCGTGGAGTGCGTGACGCGAGCCCTCGCGGTGCAGCTCGTGGCGACGCTCAAGGCGGCCCCGACCGACGACGTGCGGCGGCAGCTGGAGAAGGCGTTCGGGGCCGTGCGCGGGCTGGACCCGAGCCTGGGCGTGAAGAGCCTGTACGCACAGCTGCAGGCGGTGCAGGCCTCGGTGGTGCAGGTGCTGGTGGGCGCCGGGCTGGTCGACCCCGAGGACTTCGCGCGGCCGAGCGCGGCCCCGACGGCGTCGGCCGCTTCGTCCGGCGACCCCTCCGCCGCGCCCTCGGGCACCCCGGACGCGACGCCGAGCGGGCAGGCCGACGCGACGGCCGCGCCGAGCGAGGAGGCCACCAGCCCGGCCACCGAGGAGCCGACCGCCGATCCCACGGAGGAGGCCGCGTCGACCGCGGCCCCGGAGCAGACGCCGGCTGCCGCCGCCGAGCCGACGGTCGCCCCCAGTCCCTGACCGGTGGCAGGCTCCGGCGCATGGTCCAGTACCGGCAGGTCGGCGAGGTCCCCCCGAAGCGCCACACGCAGTTCCGCCAGCCCGACGGCCGGCTCTACAGCGAGGAGCTCATGGGGGAGGAGGGCTTCTCCTCCGACAGTGCGCTGCTGTACCACCGCGAGGTCCCGAGCGCGCTCGTCGACGCCCGCCCCTGGCAGCTCCCCGACCTCACGACGACTCCGAACAGCCCCCTGCTGCCGCGGCACCTGAAGCTCCACGACCTGTTCCCGGGCGGCGGGTCCGGCGTCGACGCCGTCACCGGGCGGCGGCTGGTGCTCGGCAACGCCGACGTCCGCATCTCCTACGTCGCCGCGGCCGCGCCCAGCCCGCTCTACAAGAACGCCCTGGGCGACGAGTGCGTCCACGTCGAGCGCGGGACGGCGACCCTCGAGACGGTGTTCGGCGTCCTCGAGGTGCACGCGGGCGACCTCGTCGTCCTGCCGCGGGGCACGGTCCACCGCTGGCTGCCCGACGGCGACGTGCAGCTGTACGTCGTCGAGGCGGCGAGCGGGCACGTCCAGCCGCCGAAGCGGTACCGGTCGGCCTACGGGCAGTTCCTGGAGTCCTCGCCCTACTGCGAGCGCGACCTGCGGGCGCCGTCCGCGCCGCTGCTGCAGACCGGCACCGACGTCGAGGTGCTCGTGCGCCACCGCGGTCCGGCCGGCCCGGTCGGCAGCGTGCACGTGCACGCGACCCACCCGTTCGACGTCGTCGGCTGGGACGGCTGCCTCTACCCGTACGCCTTCGACCTGGCCGACTTCGAGCCGATCACCGGCCGGGTCCACCAGCCGCCGCCGGTGCACCAGGTGTTCGAGGGCGGCGGGTTCGTCGTCTGCGCCTTCGTGCCGCGCAAGGTCGACTACCACCCGCTCGCCGTGCCCGTGCCCTACTACCACTCGAACGTCGACAGCGACGAGGTCATGTTCTACGTCGGCGGCGACTACGAGGCGCGCAAGGGCTCGGGCATCGCCCTCGGGTCGGTGTCGCTGCACCCGGGCGGGCACGCGCACGGACCGCAGCCGGGGGCGGCCGAGCGCAGCCTCGGGGCCGAGCGCTTCGACGAGCTGGCCGTCATGGTCGACACCTTCCGGCCGCTGGAGCTCGGGGAGGGAGGCCGCGCCTGCGAGGACCCGGCCTACGCCTGGAGCTGGGCCGGAGGGCGACGACCGAGCGGCTGAACAGAGGTTCGGTCCGGGGGGCGAGCGGGTAACCGGTCTGTCACCTAGCCCTTCCCCGAGAGGTCTGACATGTCAGCGTCGACAGTCGCCCCGGGCGCCCCGCTCCGCAGCCTCATCCCTGCGCGGATCGACCGGTTGCCGTGGTCTCCCTTCTTCACCCGCATGGTCGCCGCGCTCGGCGTCGCCTGGATCCTCGACGGCCTCGAGATCACCATCGCCGCGACCGTCGCGAGCACCTTCACCGACAAGGACGTCCTGGGCTTCAGCTCCGCCCAGGTCGGCCTGATCGCGACCGTCTACCTGCTCGGCGAGGTCTGCGGCGCGCTGTTCTTCGGCCGGCTCTCCGACAAGCTCGGACGCCGCAAGCTGTTCATGATCACGCTCGGCATCTACCTCGTCGGCAGCGGGCTGACGGCGCTGACGCTGGGCAACAGCATCGGCTGGGTGCTGTTCCTCTACGCGACGCGCTTCATCGCCGGCGTCGGCATCGGTGGCGAGTACGCGGCCATCAACTCCGCCATCGACGAGATGATGCCGGCCCGCTTCCGCGGTCGCGTCGACATCGCCGTCAACGGGACCTACTGGGCCGGCGCGCTCATCGCCACCATCGCCCAGCTCGTGTTCCTCAACAACCTGCCCACCTCCTACGGCTGGCGGTTCGGGTTCGCGCTCGGCCCGGTGCTCGGCCTGGTCGTCCTGGTCATCCGGCGCCACCTGCCCGAGAGCCCGCGCTGGCTGATCATGCAGGGCCGCGAGGACGAGGCCGAGGCCGAGATCGCCAAGATGGAGAAGTGGGTCCAGGAGGGCGACCACCTCGACCGGCTGCCCGAGGTCGACGAGAGCAAGGCCATCGAGATCACGCCCGGCACCGACCTGGGCTACGGCGCGCTCGTGAAGGTGCTGTTCCAGCAGATGCCCTCGCGGTCGATCCTCGGTGCCACCCTGATGATCACGCAGTCCTTCCTGTACAACGCAATCTTCTTCACCTACGCCCTCGTGCTGTCGAAGTTCTACGGCGTCAGCGACGGCCAGGTGCCGCTCTACTTCATCGCCTTCGCCGCCGGGAACCTGGCCGGCCCGCTCGTGCTCGGCCACCTGTTCGACACGGTCGGCCGCCGCAAGATGATCGCCGGCACCTACCTGCTCTCCGGCACCCTGCTCGCGATCACGGCCGTGCTGTTCAAGGCCGGCTCGCTGAACGCGGTCACCCAGACGATCGCCTGGTCGCTGATCTTCTTCTTCGCCTCCGCCGGTGCGAGCGCCGCCTACCTGACGGTCAGCGAGGTCTTCCCGATCGAGGTCCGGGCCAAGGCGATCGCCGTCTTCTTCGCCATCGCCCAGTGCTTCGGCGCCCTCGGCCCGGTGATCTACGGCGCCCTGATCGGCAAGGGCGACGACCCGAACAAGCTGGTCCTCGGCTACCTGCTCGGTGCCGCCGTCATGGCGATCGGCGGACTGGTCGCGGCCTTCCTCGGCGTCGACGCCGAGGGCAAGTCGCTGGAGGACATCGCCCTGCCGCTCAGCGCCAAGGCGGGCGGCGCCAAGGCCGGCACCAAGGCGGGCGCTCTCGACCCGTACCCGTCCGACATCGGCCGGGCCGCGACGGCCGCCCGGGAGGCCCGCCGGGCCCGCTGACCCGACCCGACCACGGAGCCGTGTCCCTGCCGGGGGTGCGGCTCCTGGCGTGTCCGGGGGCAGCGCTGGTTCCGGCGTGCGGAGGCTCAGCGCGGGAGGGCGCCCAGGAAGGGCCGGACCGGCGGGCCGTGGTGCCCGACGTCGGCCACGAACAGCCGGCCCGCCTCGGGCTCGTCCACGCCCTCGGCCACCGTCGTCACGAACAGCCGTCCGTCCGCCAGGCAGCAGGACGACACCTGCGACGCCGGCACCTCCACGACGTCGACCAGCCGCCCGCGCGGGTCGTAGCGGTGGACCGCGGAGCCGCCGAACAGGGCGACCCACAGGTGCCCGTCGTCGTCGACGACCAGCCCGTCGCCGGCGCCCCGGTCGTGCTGGACGAGCACGCGCTCGCCGGACAGGTCGCCCGAGTCGGCGTCGAGGTCGTACGCGAGCGTGACGCCGCGGCCGCTGTCGTCGAGGTAGAGCGTCCGGCCGTCGGGGCTGAACGCCGGGCCGTTGCCGACGCTGACGTCGCCCCGCACCCGCACGACCGTGCCGTCCAGGTCGACCCGGTGGAGCGCCCCCGCACCCTCGTGCTCGTCCCAGGCCGTCGTCCCGGCCCAGAAGCGGCCCTGCAGGTCGCAGCCGGCGTCGTTCATCCGGTTCGCCTCCGGCTCGAGCACCCGCAGCCCCCACACCGAGCCGTCGTCCTCGAGGTGGGCCAGGCCGCGTCCGGCGGCCAGCAGCAGGCCGCCGGAGGCGCACGGGGCGAAGGCGCCGAGGGGCTCGTGCAGGTCGGCGAGCGTCTCGACGGCGTCGAGGTCCTCCAGCGGAGCGCGGTGCAGGCGGCCGGCGGTGAGGTCGACCCAGAGCAGGCGGCCGCGGGCGGCGTCCCAGCGCAGGCCCTCCCCGAAGGCGTAGGAGGCGCGGGTGGCCGGGACGGCGGCGTAGGTGGTCACGCCGCCAGCCTGCCCCGGACGCGGTCGAGGACCCGCACGACGACGAGGGCCCCGCCGGTGTCCGGCAGGGCCCTCGACGTGACGTCTGGAAGCGTCTCGTGGCGGAGGATGCGAGATTCGAACTCGCGAGGGGTTGCCCCCAACACGCATTCCAAGCGTGCGCCATAGGCCAACTAGGCGAATCCTCCGTCGGCGATCCTAGCGGGAACCCGGGTCGCGCCGCCGCCGTCCCAGGACAGACCCTCGAGGAGGTCCCCGTGGACCGCACCGCCCGCACCCTGGCGGTCGTCGTCGCCGCCCTGCCGCTGCTGCTCGTCGCGCCCGTCCCGGCCTCGGCGCAGGCCCCCGGGCGGAGCTCGGTCCGCGCCTCCCCGGCGCCGTCGTGCGAGGGGAGCGCGCTGGAGCTG
>JAOPWW010000306.1 GCA_025965495.1 Frankiales bacterium | reverse complement strand
CCGTCGCGGTTCGCCTCGGGCAGCTCGTGCGCCTTGGCCCGGTACACCCGGCCCTTGTTCGTGAAGAACAGGATCCAGTGGTGGGTCGTGGTGACGAAGAAGTGCTCGACGAGGTCGTCCTGCTTGAGGTTCGCGCCCCGCACGCCCCGACCCCCGCGCCGCTGGGAGCGGTAGAGGTCGGTCTTGGTGCGCTTGGCGTAGCCGCCGCGCGTCACCGTGACGACGACGTCCTCCTGCGTGATGAGGTCCTCGGCGCTCATGTCGCCCTCGAAGGGGATGAGGCGGGTGCGCCGCTCGTCGCCGTAGCGCCCGACGATCTCGGTGAGCTCCTCGCCGATGATCCGGCGCTGCCGCACGGGGTCGGCGAGGATCGCCTGCAGGTCGGCGATCTCCCGCTCGCGCTCGGCCAGCTCGTCGAGGATGCGCTGGCGCTCCAGGGCGGCCAGGCGGCGCAGCTGCATGTCGAGGATCGCGACGGCCTGCAGCTCGTCGATCTCGAGCAGCTCCATGAGCCCGGTGCGGGCCGCGTCGGCGCTCGCGGCACCCCGGATCAGGGCGATGACGTCATCGAGCCGGTCCAGCGCCTTGCCGAGCGCGCGCAGGATGTGGGCCCGCTCCTCGGCCTTGCGCAGCTGGTAGCGCGTGCGCCGGACGATGACCTCGACCTGGTGGGCGACGTAGTGCTTGACGAACTCGTCGAGGCGCAGCGTCTTGGGGACGCCGTCGACGATCGCGAGCATGTTCGCGCCGAACGTGTACTGCAGCTGGGTGTGCTTGTAGAGGTTGTTCAGCACGACCTTGGCGACGGCGTCGCGCTTGAGCACGATCACCAGGCGCTGCCCGGTGCGCTGGCTGCCTTCGTCGCGGACGTCGGCGATGCCGGCGATCTTGCCGTCGCGCACGAGGTCCGCGATCGACTCGGCCAGGTTGTCGGGGTTGACCTGGTACGGCAGCTCCGTGACGACGAGGATCGTGCGGCCCTTGGCGTCCTCGTCGACCTCGATGACGGCCCGCATGCGGATCGAGCCGCGCCCGGTCGTGTAGGCGTCGCGGATGCCGGTGCTGCCGACGATCAGCGCGCCGGTGGGGAAGTCCGGACCCTGGATCCGCTCGAGCAGCGCCTCCAGCAGCGCCTCGTCGGTCGCCTCGGGGTTGTCGAGCGCCCACTGCACGCCGGCCGCGACCTCGCGCAGGTTGTGCGGCGGGATGTTGGTCGCCATGCCGACGGCGATGCCGGAGCTGCCGTTGACCAGCAGGTTCGGGATCCGGCTCGGCAGGATCGTCGGTTCCTGGTTGCGGCCGTCGTAGTTCGGCGTGAAGTCGACCGTCTCCTGGTCGATCTCGCGCAGCATCTCCATGGCCAGCGGCGCCAGGCGGCACTCGGTGTTGTGGGAGACGAAGCCGTCGGACAGGAAGGCGTGGTCGTCGCTGTCGACGCGGAAGGAGAACACCGGTTGCACGCCGGCGTCCTCCATGGACGCGACCTCGGCGAAGTAGTAGCGGCCGTCGACCAGGGGCTCGACGACGCGGCGGGCCTCCGCAGAGGTGACGTGCTCCCAGATCTCGTCGGCGTCGCGCTCCCAGCGCTCGACCCGGTCGACGTTGTGACGCCGCAGCCAGTCGCGCTCGGTCCACCGCGTGGCGCCGTCAGCCCGCAGGTACGCGGCGACGAACGGGACGTGGTCGGAGGACATCGCCGTGCTGCTCTCCGGGACGGCCGCGAGGACGTCCTCGAGCTTCTCCTGCTTCTGGCCCCAGAAGCCGACGTGCCGGGCGAAGAGCCGAGCGTCGCGTCGGTTGCCGACGTAGACCTTCCACTCGCCCGTGGCGTGCTCGCTGAGGCGGCTGACGACGCCGAGCTCGAGCAGGAGCTGCTGCACGTCGCGGGCGAGCTGCGGGCTGCGGGTGCTGTAGCTGACCTGGACCGTCGCCCGCGGGAGCAGGCTGACCGAGCCGTCGCCCTCGAACAGCGACTGCAGGAACGCCGCCTTGTAGGCCGGACCGCGTGACCAGACCGCCTCCGGGACGCGCTTGTCGGCACTGCGGGCGCCGACCAGCTCGGCCAGCGGCGAGCGACGCAGGGCCGTGAGGTCCTGCACGTCCAGCTCGTGGAGCAGGCTGCCCGACCGGATCGTGCGCGCACCGACGTAGCGCGGCCCCCCGACCACGAGGTCGAAGGCCTCGAGGACCGAGAGGAACCACTCCTCGTCGAGGTTGTTGAACCCGGCGCGCTCCTGGCTGCAGTAGCCCTCGCTGACCCAAGCGCCCAGCAGGACCGCCTCGGCCCGGTCCTGGTCGCTCAGGACCTCGCGCTCGGTCGGCAGACCGCGGTGCAGCACGACGCGGTCGCCGGGGGCGATCTCGCTCAGCAGCTTCCACAGCAGGTTCGGGACCCCGAGCACGTCGACGAGGCAGAGCACCGGGTGGTTGTGAGTACCGGTGACGGTGTAGCCCTCGCGGGTCGTGACCCGGAGCGTCGCGTGATCGCCGGAGTGGAAGAGCAGCCCGCTGTGGACGGGCTCGCCCCGCCGGTCGAGCAGCTTGAGGTCGACCGGGTTGTCGCTCTGCGGCGTGGCGTCGGGGACGACCGTGCTGATGCGGGGGCTCGAGCCGTCGGCGAGCCGGACCCGGCTGTCGCCGGACAGGCAGTACCTCATGGCGGCGGCCGGGTCGTTGCCCGGGCTGCCGAAGTTGCCGTTGCCGTCGACGAGCGGGTCGCGCAGCGACCACGGCTGCGCGAGGCGCACGAGGGTGTCGTAGATCGCGGTGTCGCCGTGGGGGTGGTAGTTGCCCATGACGTCGCCGACGACGCGGGCGCACTTGAAGTACCCGCGGTCGGGGCGGTAGCCGCCGTCGTACATCGCGTAGAGGACGCGGCGGTGCACCGGCTTCAGACCATCGCGCACGTCCGGGAGGGCGCGGCCGATGATGACCGACATGGCGTAGTCGAGGTAGGACCGCTGCATCTCGACCTCGATGCCGACCGGTTCGACACGGTCGCCGGGAGGCGGGGGAGGCAGGACGTCGACCACGAGGGGCCCTTCTGTTCGTTGCTAGATCTAGGGGTACGAGGACGTACAGACCACTAGATGTC
>JAOPWW010000303.1 GCA_025965495.1 Frankiales bacterium | reverse complement strand
TCTCGCTCGTCGAGGACGCGTCCCCGGCGCTGCGCGAGGTCATGGCCCTGCTGGCCCCCCACGCCGGGCACGCCCGCGTCGTCGGCCTGACCGGCAGCCCCGGCGTCGGCAAGTCGACGTCCACGAGCGCGCTCGTCGCCGCGTACCGCCGGCGCGGCATGCGGGTGGGGGTCCTCGCGGTCGACCCGAGCTCGCCGTTCTCGGGCGGCGCCCTGCTCGGCGACCGCGTCCGGATGCAGGACCACGCCACCGACGACGGCGTCTTCATCCGTTCCATGGCCACCCGGGGTCACCTCGGCGGCCTGTCCTGGGCGACCCCCCAGGCCCTGCGGGTGCTGTCCGCCGCGGGGTGCGACGTCGTGCTCATCGAGACGGTCGGCGTCGGGCAGTCCGAGCTCGAGGTGGCCTCGCTGGCCGACACCACCCTCGTGCTCGTCGCGCCGGGGATGGGCGACGGCATCCAGGCGGCCAAGGCCGGCATCCTCGAGGTCGCCGACGTCTTCGTGGTGAACAAGGCCGACCGCGACGGCGCGGACACCGTCGTGCGCGACCTGCGCTACATGCAGTCCCTCGGCGACCAGGCGCCGTCCCAGGCGCGGGTCGAGGGCAAGTGGGTCGCCCCCATCGTCAAGACGGTCGCGGCCCGGGGCGAGGGCGCCGACGACGTCGTCGACCGGATCGAGCAGCACGGGCAGTGGCTGCAGGACTCCGGGCAGCTGGGCGTGCGCAGGGCCAAGCGGGCGGCCGACGAGGTCGAGGCGATCGCCCTGACGACCCTGCGGGCGCGCCTCGGCGACCTGCGCGGGGGCGACGCGCTGACGCGGCTGGCCGAGCGCGTGGTCGCGGGGCAGACCGACCCCTACAGCGCTGCGGACGAGCTCGTCGCCGGGCTGACGGCGTGACGCGCGCCGTGGCGGAGCAGGGGCGGCGGCCGTGAGCCTGGACCCGCAGCGCCTGGGCCTGGCGCCGCACCCCGAGGGCGGCTGGTACCGCGAGACCTGGCGGGTGCCCGGCACGGTCACGACGCCCTACGGCGACCGCAGCCCCGCCACGTGCATCTCCTTCCTGCTGCAGCCGGGAGAGAGCTCGCGCTGGCACCGGGTGCGCGCCGGCGAGATGTGGCTCTGGCAGGCCGGCGGCCCGCTCGTGCTGCGCCTCGGCGGGACCGGTGACGCCCCGGGCGAGGACCAGGTCGTGGAGCTCGGACCGGGCGACTCCCACCTCGTGCAGCCCGGCGCGTGGCAGGCGGCCGAGCCCGGGCGCGACCAGGCCGTGCTGGTGGCCTGCGTCGTCAGCCCCGGCTTCGCCTTCGACGACCTCGAGCTGGCGTGACCGAGCCCCCGCGCCTGCCGTTCCTCGTCCGGGCCCTGCGCAAGGTCGCCGCGTACGAGGCGATCAGCTTCGTGCTGCTCATGCTGGGCGCCGCGATGAAGCGCACGAGCGACCTGGACCCGCAGCCGGTCTTCGGCGCGCTGCACGGCACGCTGTTCCTGCTGCTGGTCGCCCTCGTGCTGCTCACCTGGCGGTGGCACCGGTGGGGCTTCCTGTTCACGCTCCTGGTCTGCACGGCGCTGTCGCCGGGCGCGCACTTCGCCGTCCAGGCGACGGTCGAGCAGCGGAGCGCCCGTCACGCGGCGCGCGGACCCGCCCGCAGGACCGCGGCCGACGCGCCCTGACGCCTCTCGTCTTGCGTCCTCCGCACGAGACGTGACACTGTCCCCGGTGTGGGGCGGATCACTCCGGTGAGCCTCCTCACAGCAGAGCGCCGGCCGCCTCCGAGCGACGACGCACGGGACCGCTGACCCCGTCCCGGGTCAACTCCTGTGCACCTCCTCGAGCGCCGCGCCCTGCCGCGGAGCGCCGTACGGCGCCCCGCCCGGAACGTGGTGGAGGAGAGCTCGTGGCTCAGGTCAGCATGAAGGTGGACGGCGTCGTCTACGAGGACCACGTCGAACCGAGGACCCTGCTGGTCCACCACCTGCGGGAGAAGCTCGGACGCGTCGGCACCCCCATCGGGTGCGACACCAGCAACTGCGGCGCGTGCATCCTGCACGTCGACGGCGAGAGCGTGAAGAGCTGCTCGGTCCTGGCGGTCCAGGCCGACGGCACCGAGATCACGACGATCCAGGGGCTGGCCGACGGGCCGGAGCTGCACCCGGTCCAGAAGGCGTTCCGCGAGCACCACGGCCTGCAGTGCGGCTACTGCACCCCGGGCATGGTCATGGCGGCGGTCGACCTGCTGAAGAACAACCCGAGCCCGACCGAGGACGAGGTCCGCCACGGCCTCGAGGGCAACCTGTGCCGCTGCACGGGCTACCAGAACATCGTCAAGGCCGTGCTGTCCGCGGCGTCCGAGATGCGCGGGGAGGGCCCGATCGCCGGGTCCTTCCAGGACGCGCCCGAGCCCGCTGGAGCGTCCGCATGACCGAGCAGATCGACGCCGGCTTCGTCGCCGAGCAGATCGCCGAGAACCCGGACGCGATGTCCCAGCCGTACGGCGGGGGCGAGCTCGGCCGCGGCCGTCGGCGCAAGGAGGACCCGAAGCTCCTCACCGGCCAGACCAACTGGACCGACAACATCACGCTGCCCGGCCTGCTGCACATGAGCGTGCTGCGCAGCCCGATGGCCCACGCGAAGATCGTGTCCGTCGACGTGTCCGCGGCGCTCGAGATGCCCGGCGTCATCGCGGCCTACAGCGGGGCAGACCTCGCCGACGTCCAGGGCGCGCTGCCCTGCGCCTGGCCGGTCACGCCGGACATGGTCCACCCCGACCACCACCCGCTCGCCACCGACGAGGTCCGCTACGTCGGGGACGGCGTCGCCGTCGTCATCGCCCGCGACCGGTACACCGCCGCCGACGCCCTCGAGGCGATCGCGGTCGAGTACGAGCAGCTGCCCGCCGTCGTCGACATGGACGAGGCGATCAAGGACGGCAGCCCGCTGGTCCACAGCGACAAGGGCACCAACACGTCCTTCGTCTGGCCCTTCGCCAGCGGCGACAACTACGCCGAGACGCTGGCCGCGAACCCCGACGCCGTCGTGGTGCACAAGCGCTTCAAGCAGCAGCGCCTCCTCGGCTCGCCGATGGAGCCGCGCAGCGTCGTCGTCGCGCCCATCGCCGCGGCCGACGAGTACACCGTCTACAGCTCGACCCAGATCCCGCACATCCTGCGCGTGATGCTCGCGCTGGTCACCGGCATCGGGGAGCACAAGATCCGCGTCATCGCTCCCGACGTCGGCGGCGGCTTCGGCCTCAAGCTCAACGTGTACGCCGAGGAGGTGCTCTGCCTCGTCGTCGCCAAGAAGCTCGGCCGCCCGATCAAGTGGACCGAGTCGCGCAGCGAGCACTACCAGGCGACCGTCCACGGCCGCGACCAGCTGCAGGACATCGAGATCGCGGCCAAGCCCGACGGCAC
>JAOPWW010000300.1 GCA_025965495.1 Frankiales bacterium | reverse complement strand
ATCAAGAAGAACATGGCGGCCCTGCCCGCCTACAGCTTCGTGCTGGGCCTGCTCGCGCTGCTCGGGTACATGGCGATCGCCTCCGGCGTCACCCCCCTCGTCGGGTCCAACGGCAAGCCCGACGGCAACACGGTCGTGCCGCTGCTGTTCGAGCAGCAGTTCCCGAGCTGGTTCGCCGGCGTCGCCTTCGCCGCGATCGGCATCGGCGCCCTCGTCCCCGCCGCGATCATGTCGATCGCCGCCGCCAACCTCTGGACCCGCAACATCTACGTCGAGTACCTGAACCCGCGGGCGACGCCGAAGCAGGAGGCGCGCAGCAGCAAGCTCGCCTCGCTCGTGGTCAAGGTCGGGGCGCTGCTGGCGATCCTGCTCATCGACCCGCAGTTCTCGATCGACCTGCAGCTGTTCGGCGGCGTGATCATGCTGCAGACGCTGCCGGCGGTCGCGATCGCGCTCTACACCCGCTGGCTGCACAGCAAGGCGGTCATCGCCGGCTGGGCCGTCGGCATGCTGGTCGGCGCCGTCACGCTCTACCAGATCCCCGCCAAGGTCTTCGGCCCCGGCGGCGCCGTGACGATCACCAAGGCCCACTTCGGCGGCTCGGCGTACCCGCTCTCGCACCTCGGGTTCGACACCGCCGTCACGATCTACGCCGGCATCCTCGCCCTGCTCGCGAACCTGCTGGTCTGCGTGCTCGGCACGCTGCTGCTGCGCGGCCGGGTCGCCGACGGGCAGGACACGACGCACCCCGAGGACTACACCGCCGAGGTCGGCGACCCGGGCGTGCGAGCCGAGCTCCCCGACCCCGTGGCCTCCACCTAGGAGCTCAGCGCAGGACCCCCGTCAGGAACAGCAGGACGAGGGTCACGACGACCGACAGCAGCAGGCTGGGCAGGCAGCCGAGGCGGTTGGAGAACAGGAAGAACATGCGGCAGGCCTACCCCCTGCCGGGCGGGCTCAGCCGTGGCGGAAGGTCCGGGCGTACGACGACGGCGACGTCCCCCGCTCGCGCGCGAACTGCGTGCGCAGCGTCGCGGCGCTGCCGAAGCCGGCGCGCCGGGCCACCTCCTCGACGGCCAGGCCCCGCTCGAGCAGCAGCGAGGCGTGCCCCACCCGCTGCAGAAGCAGCCAGCGGTGCGGGGTGGTGCCGGTGACCTCCCGGAAGCGGCGGGCGAAGGTGCGCGGGCTCATGTGGGCCTGCGCGGCCAGCACCTCCACGGGCAGGTCGCGGTCGAGGTGCTCCACCGCCCAGTCCAGGACGCCGGCGAGGGCGTCGCTGCCGGCGTGCCGCTGCAGGGGCACCGGCGACTCGACGTACTGCGCCTGGCCCCCGTCGCGGTGCGGCGGCACGACCATGCGCCGCGCCAGGGCGTTCGCGACCTCGCTGCCGTGCTCCACCCGGACGAGGTGCAAGCACGCGTCGATGCCGGCGGCCGTGCCCGCGCTGGTGATGACAGGGCCGTCCTCGACGTAGAGCACGTCGGCGTCGACCGTCACCCGGGGGTACCGGTCGGCCAGCAGGTCGGCGTAGCGCCAGTGGGTCGCGGCCCGGCGTCCGTCGAGCAGCCCCGCGGCGGCCAGCACGAACGCGCCGCTGCAGACGGCGAGCACCCGGGCCCCGCGGTCGACGGCCTCGCGCAGGGCCTGCAGCACCGGCTCGGGCGGGCGGACGTCGACCGCGTCGCCGGTGGCGGGGACGCAGACGAGGTCGGCGGTGCGCAGCCGGTCGAGCCCGTGCGGCGTCGACAGGCCCAGCCCGCCGTGCGAGGTCAGCGGCCGGTCGTCCCCCCGCACGACGGCGAAGTCGTACCCGGGCAGCCCCTGCTCGCGGCGGTCGACGCCGAAGACCTCGCAGACCACGCCGAGCTCGAAGGCCTCGACCCGCCCCCACACGACCGCGCACACGTCTCGGAGGACCATGCACGGAGCATGGCAGACAACGCGCGGTGCGGGGCAGTCCTGCCACTCGCCGGGGCCTGCTCCCGAGAGCACCGTCGTCCCATGACCCTCCTCGTGCTCCTGGTCCTGTCCCTGCTCCTCGCCAACGCCCTCGGGCTGCGGTGGGGGGCCGACTCCCGCGACGGCCGCGACTGGCAGCCGGCGGCCCTGCGCGGTCCACAGGCAGGGCTCAGGCCGCGTCCCTGACGAGGTCCGGGCCGGTCGGCACCCGCAGGGGGTGGCCGCCCCGGGCCTCGAGCCGCAGCGTCAGGACGTAGCCCACGAGCACGACGACGTGGAGCACGAGCAGCCAGCCCAGGGCGACCGCCCCTGTCGCCAGCACGCTGCTGCCCCCGTAGGCCCCGCCGAGGTCGATGCCCAGCGACAGGAACAGCACGAAGCCGAGCGACGTGCCGGACAGGAACGAGCCGGTGGAGAAGGCCCCCCAGAGCAGCGCGCGGGGGCCGCAGCGGTCGGGGGCGATCCCCCGGTAGGTCAGCACCAGCAGGACGCTGATCGACAGCCAGCCGACGACGAAGGCGACGTAGACCCCGAGCACCCGGGCGCCCAGGCCGTCCCCCAGCGACGCCGTCAGCCCTCGCGTCGCGGCGAGGCCGGCGAGCAGCAGGAAGGGGCTCGCGGCCACCAGCAGGAGCGAGCCGAGGCGACCGCGCAGGGAGCGCCGGCCGGGCTCCCCGGCGTCGCTGAGCCGGTCGAAGGCGCGCACCAGGCCCTCGCCGTAGAGGCTGGCGGGCACCAGGGCGACCAGGGCCCGGGGACCTCCGAGGGAGGTCCCGGCGGAGGCCAGGAAGCGGCCGGCGTCGGCGGCCCCGAGCTGGTTGGGCAGCAGGCCGGCCAGACCGTCGGCCAGCATCCGGACCGTCGACTCCCCGGCGATCAGCCCGGCCAGGTAGAGGGCGAGCAGCAGCAGGGGTACGAAGCCGATCGCGGCGTAGAACACGACACCGGCCGCGTACAGGGCGAGGTCGTGCCCGCGCGTGGCGGCGACGACGTCCCGCGCGAGGGCGCGGACGCCCGCTGCGGTAGACACGCTGCCGTGTCTACCCGTGTGCGCGAGGTGCTGCCCCCCGAGCAGGCAGCTGTATCGGACCTGACGGCCGCCGTCTACCGCGGCGAGGGCTACAGCAGCGCCGACTACGAGCCGAGCCTCCGCGACGTCGCCAGCCGGGTCGCGAGCGCGACCGTCCTCGTCGCGGTCGACGACGACGACGCCCTGCTCGGCGCGGTCACCGTCGCGACCCGGGGCGGCGAGTGGGCCGAGCAGGCGACGACGGGCGAGGCGGTCGTCCGGATGCTGGTCGTCGCGGCGGCCGGCCGGGGCCGGGGCACGGGCGAGCTGCTCGTGCGGGCCTGCCTGGACCGGGCGCGGGCGGACGGCTGCCACCTCGTGCGCCTGTCCAGCCAGCTCGACATGACCGCCGCCCACCGGCTCTACGAGCGCGTCGGGTTCACCCGGACGCCGGCCTCCGACTGGCAGCCCGTGCCGGGGCTGCAGCTGATCACCTACGCCCTGCCGCTCGTGCCGTACTGCGACCAGTGCGGCGAGCCGCTGACCGGGGAGGGACACGACAGGTGCCGCGCGGCCCGCGAGCTCGAGCCGCCCCGGTACTGCGGGCAGTGCCGGCGTCGGATGGTCGTCCAGGTCCACCCCACCGGCTGGTCCGCGCGGTGCGTCGAGCACGGGGAGCGTTCGGCGTCGTGAGAGCGGCCGGCGTCGTGCTGCTGCTGGCGGTGACCGCCTGCGGCGGCGGGCAGCCTGCGTCGCCGGCGCCGGAGCACCGGCCCCGGGTCGACAGCGCCCTCTGCGACGACCTGCGCGAGGCGTCCGCGAAGGGCGCGCCCGACGCCGCCCGCCGGGTCCTCGTCACGCTGGGCGCGGCGCCGGTGGCGCCCGAGGACGTCGTCGCGGCGCTGCACGACGTGGAGGGCGGGGCGAGCCCCGACGACGGCCGTGACGCGGTGCTCGCCGCCTACGTCGACGACGCGTGCGGCGGTCGCTGACCGGTCAGGCCACCAGCCCGAGGCGGCGGAGCTCGACGGTGAGGTCGTGGGGGCTGGTGCTGGCGGCCATGGCGGCCTCGAGGGTGATGACGCCGTCGCGGATGAACGACACCAGGTGCTGGTCGAAGGTCTGCATCCCGTAGTAGGTGCCCTCGGCGATGAGCTGGCTGATCGTCGAGGTCTTGTCCGGGTCGATGATCGCGTCGGCGATGCGGCCGGTGTTGACGGCGATCTCCATGACGACGCAGCGGCCCTCCCCGTCGGCGCGGGGGACCAGGCGCTGGCAGATGATCCCGCGCAGCGCGCCGGCGAGCGCGAGCCGGACCTGCTTCTGCTCGTGCGGCGGGAAGAAGTCGATGACGCGGTTGATGGTCTCGGCCGCGTCGGTGGTGTGCAGGGTCGACATGACGAAGTGGCCGGTCTCGGCCGCGGCCAGGCCCGCCTTGACGGTCTCGTGGTCACGCATCTCGCCGACGAGGATGACGTCGGGGTCCTGGCGCATGGCGGCGCGCATCGCCGTCACGAAGTCGTCGGTGTCGACCCGCACCTCGCGCTGGTTGACCATCGCCAGCTTGTCGAAGTGGAGGACCTCGATCGGGTCCTCGATGGTGACGATGTGAC
>JAOPWW010000274.1 GCA_025965495.1 Frankiales bacterium | reverse complement strand
GCGCGCCGGCCTCCCCGGTGACGACGAGGACGACGTACGGGCCGTGCTCGGGCAGGTCCAGGGTGGCGGCCGCGTCCGCGGCGACGGAGCGGTCGGCGCCGCGGCCGTCCAGCAGGGCGTCCAGGGTGGCGTCGCGCCGGTGGGCGTCCCGGCGGGCGAGGGCCGCCTCGGTCTCCCGGTAGCTGCCGGCGACGGCCGCGGAGAACAGGTCGATGATCTCCCACACGACGCTCGCGGCGTCGACGAGCGAGTCGACCTGGCGGTCGCCGTGGGGGCGGTCGGACCGGGCCTGGCGCACCAGCCCCTCCCAGATGATCCGGTAGCCCAGCCGGTAGGCGTGCAGGACCGACTCGAGCGGCATGCCCTGCTCGGCCCGCCGGGCGCCGGTGTCGCGGGGGGCGTCGAGCGGGTCGTCGCCGTCGGCGAGCTCACCGGTCATCGCCTGCAGCAGCCGGTGGAGGTTGTCGCGGCAGGAGCGGCGCAGGTCGGCCGTCGGGGTGCGGGTGCGGTTCGCGTACGTGGGGTCCTCGGCGAGGATCGCGGCGACGAGGCGCTCGGTCAGGGCGTCGAGGTCGCCGAGCAGGACGCGGACGAGCGCGGCGACGTCGTCGGGTGTCCGGGGGAGCACCGGCCGCGGGGCGGTCATGCCAGGTCGGTCCGGGCGACCAGCGCCGCCAGGGCGTCCTGCACCCGCTGGGGGTGCTCGAGCGGCAGGAAGTGGCTGCCGGGCAGGACGACGACCTCGGCGTGCGGGATCCGGGCAGCCGCCTCGGTGACGTCGTGCACGGACGTGAGGACGTCGGACCGGCCGGCGACGAGCGTGACGGGCACCTGCAGGAAGGAGGTGTCCATGGGGGCGTGCTCCTTGGCGCCGAGCGCGAGGGTCATGTACCAGCCCCAGTCCTGCTGCAGGAACTCGCGCAGCATCGGCACGAGGTGGTCCGTCCGCGCACCCGGCAGCATGAACCCCGAGTGCGCGAGCAGCCAGGCGAGCCGGGCGTCGACGGGGACCCTCGGCGTCAGCCAGGACAGCGCCGGGCCGGCGAGGCGGGTGGTGCGGGCTGCGGCGCCGCCGAGGGGGGACCGGAGTGCGCGGGGGACGCGCAGCGGGCCGCCCATGGTCGCGAAGGTCCCGCCCGGCACGCCGGCGACGCCGAGCAGCCCGGCGACCCGGTCGGGGTGCTGGCGCGCCGCCTCGAACGCGACGTTCACCCCGATCGACCAGGAGGCCACGACGGCGCGCTCCATCCCGGCCGCGTCCATCACGGCGACGAGGTCGTCGACGTGGTCCTGGACCCGCACCCGGGAGCGGTCGGCCGGTCGGGGGGTGTCGAAGGTGCCGCGGTGGTACCAGGTGACGGCCCGGTAGCCGCAGCCCGGCGCGAGCAGCGCCGGCCAGGCGCCGGGGACGCTGCCGAGGCCGTTGGAGACCAGCAGCGGGACGCCGTCCTGGTCGTTGCTCCAGGCGCGGACCACCGTGCCGTCCGCACTGGTCGCGTCGAAGCGGGAGGCGAGCCGGGGAGGGGTCACGGCCGGACGCTAGCGGGACGCGGCCTCGCTGGCCTCCACGAGCCGGCGCAGCTCGACCCGGGGCAGGGCCGTCAGGGCCGTCCGACCGCCCGGTGACAGGACCCGGACCGGGCCGCGCCTCGGCACGTCGTAGCCCTCCACCTGCTCCCACGGTAGGCGGCGCACGCCGAGGCCGTTGCAGACCTCGAGGCCGTCGGGCCGCACGACGACGCGGGCGCGCAGCACCCAGACCGCGCACAGGACGGGCAGCAGCATCAGCCAGCCCAGCCGGGAGTCGCTGGCCGCCAGGGGGATGGTGCCGATGGCCACGATCAGGACCGGGGCGAGGGCGATCTTGTCGGGGCCGAAGCGCACCGGCCGGTCAGCGTCCGTGGGCATGCCCTGAGCCTGCCACCGCGGCCTACTCTGGAGCCACCGCCGCCAGCACCCCGGCCGCCACCCGGCCGTTCCTCCTGCTGATCCGAGAAGGCCCCGTGAGCACCCGCAAGCCCCGCAGCACCGACGTCACCGAGGGCGACCACCGCGCACCCGCGCGCGCCATGCTCCGCGCCGTCGGCATGACCGACGACGACATGAGCAAGCCGCAGATCGGCGTCGCGTCGTCCTGGAACGAGATCACGCCCTGCAACCTGTCCCTGGACCGGTTGGCCAAGGCCGCCAAGGAGGGCGTGCGCCGGGCCGGCGGCTTCCCGATGGAGTTCGGCACCATCTCGGTCTCCGACGGCATCTCCATGGGCCACGAGGGGATGCGCGCCTCCCTGGTGTCCCGCGAGGTCATCGCCGACTCGGTCGAGACGGTCATGTTCGCCGAGCGCCTCGACGGCTCCGTGACGCTGGCGGGCTGCGACAAGTCGCTGCCCGGGATGCTCATGGCCGCGGCGCGCCTCGACCTCGCCAGCGTCTTCCTCTACGCCGGGTCGACCCTGCCGGGCAAGCTGGCCGGTCTCAACGGCGTCGACCGCGACCTGACGATCATCGACGTCTTCGAGGGCGTCGGTGCGCTCGCCCGCGGCCTGATCACGCGCGAGGAGCTCGACGCGATCGAGAAGGCGACCTGCCCGGGCGAGGGCGCCTGCGGCGGCATGTACACCGCCAACACGATGGCCTCGGCCGCCGAGGCCCTCGGGATGTCGCTGCCCGGCAGCGCGGCGCCGCCCGCGGTCGACCGCCGCCGCGACGCCTACGCCGTGGCCTCCGGCGAGGCCGTCGTCGCGCTGGTCGACGCCGGCATCACGGCCCGGCAGATCCTCACGAAGGAGGCGTTCGAGAACGCCATCACGGTCGTCATGGCGCTGGGGGGCAGCACGAACGCCGTCCTGCACCTGCTCGCCATCGCGCACGAGGCGCGCGTCGAGCTGTCCTACGACGACTTCACCCGGATCGCCCTGAAGGTCCCGCACCTGGCCGACGTGAAGCCCTTCGGCCGCTTCGTCATGACCGACATCGACCGGATCGGCGGCATCCCCGTCGTCATGAAGGCGCTGCTCGACGTCGGGCTGCTCCACGGCGACGTCCTCACGGTCACCGGCAAGACCATGCGGGAGAACCTCGAGGCGCTCGACATCCCGCCGCTGGACGGCGAGGTGATCCGCGCCCTGGAGAACCCGATCCACAAGACCGGCGGCATCACGATCCTGCACGGCTCGCTCGCCCCCGAGGGGGCCGTCGTCAAGAGCGCCGGCTTCGAGGCGCAGGTCTTCGAGGGCAACGCCCGGGTCTTCGACGGCGAGCAGGCCTGCATGGACGCCGTCGTCGAGGGGCGCCTGGCCAAGGACGACGTCTGCGTCATCCGCTACGAGGGCCCCAGGGGCGGCCCGGGCATGCGGGAGATGCTCATGGTCACCGGCGCGATCAAGGGGGCCGGCCTCGGCAAGGACGTCCTGCTGCTCACCGACGGCCGCTTCTCCGGCGGCACGACGGGGCTGTGCGTCGGTCACGTCGCCCCGGAGGCGGCCGATGGCGGGCCCATCGCCCTGGTGCACGAGGGCGACCGGATCCGGCTCGACCTCGACGCCGGGACCCTCGACCTGCTGGTGGACCCCGAGGAGCTCGAGCGCCGCCGGGCCGGCTGGAAGCCGCTCGAGCCGCGGTACACCACGGGCGTGCTCGGCAAGTACGCGAAGCTCGTGGGCTCGGCGGCTCAGGGCGCGGTCACGGGCTGACAGGCGGGACGGCCGTCCCACCAGCTGGGACGGCCGTCTCATCCTGTTTGACACCGGGCGCCTCGAGGCGCAGGCTGTCGCACGTGAGCCTCCTCCTCGTAGCCCCGCGGCGCGCCCGCCGCTGCTGATCCCAGCACCCGCGACGCGCCGACCCCTCCGTGCACCCAGCACGAGGGGTCTTTCTGTGTCCGGGGGACCTCCTCGGCCACGCCCACGAGGTCCCGCCCGCACTCCCGCTCGACCGCTGACAGAGAGAGCCCCGCAGATGCCCGACCCCGGTACCCCCACCACCGTCACCGGTGCGCAGTCCCTCGTCCGCTCGCTGGAGTGCGTCGGTGCCGAGGTCGTCTTCGGGATCCCCGGCGGAGCGATCCTGCCCGCCTACGACCCCCTGTTCGACAGCGAGAAGGTCCGCCACATCCTCGTCCGGCACGAGCAGGGCGGCGGCCACGCGGCCGAGGGCTACGCGCAGGCCACCGGCAAGGTCGGTGTCTGCATGGCGACCTCCGGCCCGGGCGCGACCAACCTCGTGACGCCGATCGCGGACGCCTACATGGACTCGGTCCCGATCGTCGCCATCACCGGCCAGGTCCCCAGCGGCGCGATCGGCACGGACGCCTTCCAGGAGGCCGACATCGTCGGCATCACGATGCCGATCACCAAGCACAACTTCCTCGTGCAGCACGTCGACGACATCCCGCGCACCATCGCCGAGGCCTTCCACCTGG
>JAOPWW010000267.1 GCA_025965495.1 Frankiales bacterium | reverse complement strand
CGGCGGCGAGCAGCAGGGCGGCGACCGGCACCAGCCACAGGGCCAGCCGGTCGGCGAGGGGGTAGGCCGAGAGCGCTCCGGCGACGACGGCGGGCGGCACGGCGGCGAGCACCAGCCCGGCGCCGCGGCGGCGCAGCAGGCGGGCGGCACCGAGGGCCAGCACGGCCAGCGCCAGCAGCGGGACCGCCAGGCGCAAGGGGGTCGCGAGCAGGTCGGTCCCGCGCCGGCCCAGCCAGGCGGGCAGGTCCCCCGCGGACCGCGGGTAGGCGTAGGCCCAGTACTGCTCGTAGACCTCCCGGCCGCGCAGCGGCGCGAGGACCAGCACGTAGGCGACCCCCAGGCTGACCAGCCAGGGCAGCAGCCGCACGGCGGTCCGGACCCTGGCGGGCAGGCCGTGCTCGGCCAGGACCAGGACGACGCTCGCGCCGGTCAGCACGAAGATCGCCGGGTAGGCGCACCACACCGCGACGGCGCCGACGAGGGCCAGCTCCAGCGGCCGGCGTCGCAGGGCGACGAGCAGGACCGCGAGGACGACGGTGACGTCGGTGGCGTAGGGCTTGACCTCGTTGGAGTAGTAGACGAGCTCGGGCGACAGGGCGGCCAGCCCGACCGCGACCGGCACGAGGACCGGCGGCAGCAGCCGGCCGGCCAGCCGGGCCAGCAGGGCCAGGGCCGCGCACCCGGCGAGCAGGGACACCAGGCGCAGGCTGCGCTCGTCGTCGCCGAGGACCTCGACGCAGAGCCGGACCGCCTGCAGCCAGCCCTGCGGCGCGGCCTGGTTGTGCAGCAGCGGCTGCGTGGCGAGGGAGACGTGGCCGCGGGTGAGCAGGCTCTGCGCGACCAGCGCCTCGTCGAGCCAGAGCGAGCGGTCGCCGGCCCACTGCCGCACCCGGAGCAGGACGCCCAGCGCGACCAGCAGGACGGGGGCCCGCTCGACCCACAGCCGCTGCCAGGCGCCGGCGTCGTCCGGACGGGCGTGCCGGGCGCGGACCGGTGCGGGGTCGGGAGCGCCGAGGGGCACCCTCGCCGTCACCGCGGCAGCGGGCGCCCGGCCGTCAGCCGCTTCCCGCGGGAGCGCTCGCGACCCAGGATCCACAGCGCCTCGACGCCGTCCTTCCAGGTCAGCTTCTTGCCCTCCTCGCGGCTGCGGGCCTGGTAGGTGATCGGCACCTCGAAGGGCCGGACGCCCCGCGCGAGGATCTTCGCGGTCACCTCGGCCTCCATGCCGAAGCCCTGCGCCTGCACGTCCAGCTCGCGGTAGAGCGCCAGCGGCATCAGCTTGAAGCAGGTCTCGAGGTCGCTGATCCAGCAGTCGAACAGCACGTTGGCGGCCATGGTCACCGTCTTGTTGCCGACGACGTACCAGAAGCTGTAGGCGGTGTGGCTGCCGAAGGTGCGGGTGCCGTAGACGACCTCGGCCTCGCCCGCGAGCACCGGCGCGAGCAGCGACGGGACCTCCTCGGGGTGGTACTCGAGGTCGGCGTCGACGATGATCATGTAGTCGCCGGTGGCGTGCTCCGCGGCGGTCCGGATCGCCGCGCCCTTGCCGCGGTTGACCGGGTGGTGCACCACGCGCAGCCGCGGGTCGGCGACCCCCGCGAGCAGCTCGCGGGTGCCGTCGGTGCTGCCGTCGTCGACCAGGACGACCTCGACCTCGCACGGGTAGGCGACGCCGAGGATGCGCCCGAGGGCCGCGAGGACGGTCGAGGCCTCGTCGAAGACCGGGACGAGGACCGACAGCTTCACGCGGTCACGCTAGCGGAGGGGAGCGGCCCCGCTGCGGGACGCGAACCAGGCGAGGGTGCGCGACAGGCCCTCCTCGAAGCCGACGGCGGGCTCCCAGCCGAGCTCGCGTCGGGCCAGCCCGATGTCGGGCTGCCGCACGCTCGGGTCGTCGACGGGCCGCGGCACGAAGACGATCTCGCTGTCGCTGCCGGCCAGGCGCTTGAGGGTCTCGGCGAGGTGCAGCACCGACACCTCGTGGGGGTTGCCGAGGTTGACCGGTCCCTCGAGGTCGCTGCGCAGCAGCCGCATGATCCCCTCGACGAGGTCGTCGACGTAGAGGATCGAGCGGGTCTGGCTGCCGTCGCCCGCCACCGTGATCGGCTGCCCGGCGAGGGCCTGGGTCGCGAAGGCCGGGATCGCCCGGCCGTCGTTCGGCCGCATCCGCGGGCCGTGGGTGTTGAAGATGCGCAGGACGGCGGTGTCGACGTCGTGGGTGCGGCGGTAGGCCATCGTCAGGGCCTCGGCGTAGCGCTTGGCCTCGTCGTAGACGCCGCGCGGGCCGACCGGGTTGACGTGGCCCCAGTAGGTCTCGGGCTGGGGGTGGACCTGCGGGTCGCCGTAGGTCTCCGAGGTCGAGGCCAGCAGGAACCGGGCGCCCTTCTCCTTGGCCAGGCCCAGGGCGTGCAGCGTCCCGATGCTGCCGACCTTGAGGGTCTCGATCGGCAGCTGCAGGTAGTCGATGGGCGAGGCCGGGGAGGCGAAGTGCAGGACCTGGTCGACCGGGCCCGGCACGTGGACGTACTCGGTGACGTCGACCTTGAGCAGGCTGAAGCCTTCCCGGCCCAGGAGGTGCTCGACGTTCGCCGGCGTGCCCGTGAGGAAGTTGTCGAGGGCGAGGACCTCCACGCCGTCGTCGAGCAGCCGCTCGCACAGGTGACTGCCGAGGAACCCTGCTCCACCCGTGACCACTGCGCGCATGCGCCGACCCTAGAGGTCGAGGACCAGCAGGCGCGTGCGGCCGTCGGCCAGCCCGGCGGCGGGGCCGGCCAGGGTCCAGCGGCCACCCCGCGGCGCGACCGCGGCGACGGCCTGGGTCGCGAC
>JAOPWW010000259.1 GCA_025965495.1 Frankiales bacterium | reverse complement strand
AGCGAGCAGGAGGTCCGCGACCAGTTCGAGGTCAACGTGTTCGGGGCGCTCTGGTGCACCCAGGCCGTCCTGCCGACGATGCGCGCCCAGGGCTCGGGCCACCTGTTCCAGATCTCCAGCGTCGGAGGCGTCGCGGCGTTCCTGAACACAGGGATCTACCACGCCAGCAAGTGGGCCCTGGAGGGCTTCTCGGAGTCGCTCGCCCAGGAGGTGGAGGGCTTCGGCATCGGCGTCACGATCGTCGAGCCCGGCCCGTTCCGGACCGACTGGAACGGCGACAGCATGGTCCGGGCGACCCCGATGCCCGCCTACGACGAGGTCCTCGCCGCCCGGCGCGAGGCGATGTCCGGGACCCTGGCCCGCACGCAGAAGGGTGACCCCCGGCGCGCCGGCGAGGCCCTCCTGAAGGTCCTCGAGAGCGCGAACCCGCCCCGGCGCCTGCTGCTCGGGGCGATGGCGGCCGACATCGCGCCGGCCGCCTACCGGACGCGGCTGGAGGAGTGGGCCGCCTGGGACGACGTCGCGCGCGGCGCCGACTTCCCCGAGGGCGCGTAGAGGACGAAGCGCGCGCCCCTCGGCGACGGCTCCAGCACGACGTCGCCGCCGAGGGCGCGGGCGGTCTCGCGGCTGATCGCGAGACCCAGACCGGTACCACCGCTGTCGCGCGCCCGGGCGGCGTCCAGACGGGCGAAGCGGGCGAACACCCGCTCGCGGTCGGCCTCCGGGACGCCCGGCCCGTCGTCCTGCACCGCGACGACGCCGTCGCCCACCTCGACCCGGACCCCCGCGTCGGCGTGCCGGACGGCGTTGTCGACGAGGTTGCGCAGCACCCGCCGCAGGGCCTCCCGGTCGGACACGACGACGCCGTGGCCGACCACCTCGGCCCGCCCCGACGCGACCTGCTCGGCCAGCTCCCGCAGGTCGACGTCGTCGTCGCGGACGGGGGTGGCGCCGACCCGGGCGAGGGACAGCAGGTCGTCGACCAGCCGCTGCAGCCGCAGCACCTGCTCCAGGACGTCCTCCGCGAGCGCCCCCGTGTCGTAGCTGCCGGGGTGGGCGAGGGCGACCTCGACGGTCGCCCGCACGGCAGCCAGCGGGGAGCGGAGCTCGTGGGCGGCGTCACCGACGAACGCGCCCTGCCGCTCCCCCGCGACCTGCAGGCGGTCGAGCATCCGGTTGAGCGTCGTCGCCAGCGCCGCGAGCTCCCCCGCGCTCGGGACGGGCAGCGTCCCGCCGCCGCCGAGCGAGCTGACCGTCTCGGCGCTGCGGCGCAGGTCGTCGACGGGCCGCAGCGCCCGGCCCAGCAGCAGGAAGCACAGCACGCCGACCCCGAGCGACAGGACCGGCACGACGACGACGAGCGCCACCCGCAGCGCTCGGAACGCCGACAGCACGTCGCGCAGGGGGACGGCGGCGACGACCGTGACCGGCCGGCCGTCGAGGACCGTGCGACGGGTCTCGACCCGCAGCGGGTCGGGCCCGTAGGGCGAGTGCCGCAGCACGCCGCGGTCCGGCCGGTCGCCGGGCGCCATCAGCGGGAGCGTCCGGCTCGCCGAGGCCGACGTCGCGACGACCCCGCCGGCGTCGTCGAGGACCTGCACGACCTCGCCCGGCTCGACCACGGGCAGGACGTCCGGCAGGCGCCCCGCGCGGGCCAGCGCTGCGACCGTCTCCGCGCGGGTCGCAGCGAGCTGGCCGAGCGCGGCGACCCGGGAGCGGGTGAGGACGGCCGCGAGCACGAACGCCCCGACCGACAGCCCGAGCAGGACCACGAGCGTGGCGACCGCGGTGAGCCGCCAGCGCAGGGTCCTCACGCGGTCGTCCTCATGCCGGCACGCGGTAGCCGGCGCCGCGGACCGTCTCGACCGCCGCCGGCCCCAGCTTCTTGCGCAGGTAGGCGACGTAGACCTCGACGACGTTGAGCCCGTCGGTGGCGGCGCTGTCCCAGACGTGGTCGCGCAGCTCGCCCTTGCTCACCACCCGGCCGGCCCGGCGCACCAGGTACTCCAGCAGGGCGAACTCCCGCGACGTCAGCTCCACCACCGACTCGCCCTGGCGCACCTCGTGCGCCGCCGGGTCGAGCGCGAGGTCGCCCGCCCGCAGCACCACCGGCCGGGGCGGCGCGGACCGCCGCAGCAGCGCCCGGACCCGGGCCACCAGCACGACGAAGCTGAACGGCTTGGTCAGCCAGTCGTCCGCCCCGACGTCGAGCCCGTCGGCCTGGTCGTGCTCGCCGTCCTTGGCGCTGATCATCAGCACCGGCGTCCACACGCCCTGCCGCCGCATCGACCGCACGACGTCGTAGCCCGACATGCCCGGCAGCATCACGTCCAGCAGCACGACGTCGTAGTCCTCGTCGACCGCCTGCTGCAGCCCGCTCGGCCCGTCGGCGCGGACGTCGACGGCGAAGCCCTCGGCCGCCAGCCCCCTGGCGAGGGCGCGCGAGAGCCCCGGCTCGTCGTCGACCAGCAGCAGGCGCACCGGCGCAGCCTGGCACTCCCCCGGCCCGGCCGCCGTCGCCTCTCAGGCCGCTCTCAGCGGTCCGGGCGCAGAGTCCTCCCATGACCTCCTCCCGCTCCCTGCGCTGGGCCGTGCCCGTCGTGGCCGCCGGCCTCGTCGCCGGCGTCGCCGTCCTGCCCTCTGCTGTCGCCGCGGGCCGCGCCCCCGACCTCGGGCCCCGCTCGGCCCGTCGGCGCGGACGTCGACGGCGAAGCCCTCGGCCGCCAGCCCCCTGGCGAGGGCG
>JAOPWW010000182.1 GCA_025965495.1 Frankiales bacterium | reverse complement strand
GACTGGGACTCCGGGTTCGCCCGCTCGGTCTCGGTCTTCCTCAACGGCGAGGGGATCCGCGAGCCCGACGTGCGCGGCGAACCGGTCACCGACGACTCGTTCTTCCTGCTGTTCAACGGCCACTTCGAGCCGATCGACTTCACCCTGCCCGACCTCGGGGCCGGCGAGCGCTGGGAGGTCGCGATCGACACCGCGGCGCCCCTGCTCGACGACGCCGAGTCGCGCACGGTCAAGACCGGCGAGGCGGTGCCGGTCGACGCCCGCTCCGTGCTGGTGCTGCGCAAGGTCTTCTAGGCAGCGGGTCCCGGAGACGGGGTGCCACGGGGCGAGGGGGGTAGGTCCCCCTCGCCCCGTCGCCTGCCTGATCGGATCCTCCGTGCCCCACCTGCCCGCGTCCGGCCGCCCGGTGCCCGTCTCCACCTACCGGGTCCAGCTCCACGCCGGCTTCACCTTCGACGACGCCGCCGCCGCCGTGCCCTACCTGGCCGACCTCGGCGCCACGCACCTGTACTGCTCGCCCTACCAGCAGGCCGCACCCGGCTCGATGCACGGCTACGACGTCGTCGCGCACGACCGGCTCAACAGCGAGCTGGGGGGCCAGGAGGCCTTCGACCGGATGGTCGCCGCCTGCCGCGCGGCCGGTCTCGGCATCGTGCTCGACATCGTCCCGAACCACGTCGCGACCTCGGAGCCGGAGTCGCAGAACGAGGCCTGGTGGGGCCTGCTGCGCGACGGGCGCGACGGCCCGTACGGCTCCTGGTTCGACGTCGACTGGGACTCCCCCGACAACCCGGGCAAGGTCCTCGTCCCCGTGCTCGGCGCCCCCCTCGGGGAGTGCCTGGAGCAGCTCGAGCTGCTCGAGGACCGGATCCGCTACTACGACCACGAGGTCCCGATCGCCCCGGGCACACGGGTCGACGGCGACGTGCTCGCCACGCTCGAGGCCCAGCACTACCGGCTGTGCCACTGGCGGGTCGCCGCCGAGGAGCTGAACTACCGCCGCTTCTTCGACGTGACGACCCTGGCCGGGGTCCGGGTCGAGGAGCCGGCCGTCTTCGACGCGACCCACGCCCTGGTCGTGCAGCAGGTCCGCGACGGCGTGCTCGACGGCCTGCGGATCGACCACCCCGACGGCCTCGCCGACCCCGAGGGCTACCTGGCCCGGCTGGCCGAGCAGACCGGCGGCTCCTGGGTCGTCGTGGAGAAGATCCTCGAGCCCGGCGAGGAGCTGCCCGACAGCTGGGCGACGGCCGGGACCACCGGCTACGACGCGCTCAACCGGGTCCTCGGCCTGTTCGTGGACCCGGCCGGCGAGCAGCCGCTGACCGACCTGTGGACCAGCGAGACCGGCAGCGACCTCACCTACCTGGAGACCGTCGACGCGACCAAGCACCTCGTGCTCGACCGGGTCCTGACGGCCGAGGTCGAGCGGCTGGTCGAGGTCGGGCTCCGCGCCTGCCGCACCGACCCGACCCTGCGCGACACCACGCGACGGGGCCTGCGTGAGGCGCTGGTCGAGGTCCTCGCCGCCTTCGACGTCTACCGCGCCTACCTCCCGCCGGAGGGCCCGGCCGACGACACCGCCCGCGAGCAGGTCGAGCACGCCGCCGCCGGCGCCCGGGCCACCCGGCCGGACCGCGCGGACGAGATCGACCTCGTCGTGCGGCTGGCCCTGGCCGAGGGGCCGCAGGGCCCCGCCTCCCGGGAGTTCGTCACCCGGTTCCAGCAGACCTGCGGGCCAGTCATGGCCAAGGGCGTCGAGGACACCGCGTTCTACCGGTACCTGCGCCTGTCCGCCCTCAACGAGGTCGGGGGCGACCCAGGGGTCTTCGGCCTGCCGGTGCAGGAGTTCCACGAGGCGTGCGTGGCCCAGCAGCGCGACTGGCCGCTGTCGATGACGACGCTGTCGACCCACGACACCAAGCGCTCCGAGGACGTCCGCGCCCGCCTGGTCTTGCTGTCGCAGTGCCCGCAGGAGTGGGGCGCCTGGGTGGTGCGGGCGGTGGCCGCCGTGGCCCGGCACCGGGGCGACACCGGTCCGGACCGCGCGACCGAGCAGCTCGTGCTGCAGACGCTCGTCGGTGCCTGGCCCCTCACGGCCGACCGCGCCGTCGCCTACGTCGAGAAGGCCACCCGCGAGGCCAAGGCCTCGACGTCGTGGGTCGACCCGGTCCCGGAGTTCGACGAGCAGACGCAGGCGTTCGTGCGCGCCGTCGTCGCCGACCCCGACGTCGTCGCGCTGGTCGAGGAGCTGGTCGAGCGGCTCGACGCGCCGTGGCGGCAGACGCTGCTGGCCCAGAAGCTGGTGCAGCTGACGATGCCGGGGGTCGCCGACGTCTACCAGGGCACCGAGCTGCCCGACCTGTCGCTGGTGGACCCCGACAACCGCCGCCCGGTCGACTACGACGCCCGCCGGGCCGGTCTGGCCGCGCTCGCCGAGGCCGACCCGAAGCTCCGCCTGGTCGCCGCGGCGCTCCGGTTGCGCCGCGACCGGCCGGAGGCGTTCCTGGCCGACGCCACCTACGAGGGGCTCGACGCCGGGGACCGGGCCGTCGCCTTCGCCCGCTCCGGCGCCGTCGTCACGGTGGCGTGCACCCGCGCGATCGCCGTCCAGCGCGACGGCTGGGGGGACGACGTCGTCGCCCTGCCCGGGGGCACGTGGCGCGACCTGCTGGGCGGGGGCGACCACACCGGCAGCGCCCGGCTGGCGGACGTGCTCGCCGACCGCGGAGCCGCTCTGCTGGTCCAGGTCTAGAGCAGGTCTAGAGAAGGGCCTCCTGCTCCGGGGCGCGAGGCAGCGGCACGCGCACGACGCCGTCCCCGCGCCCCGGCCGGCCGCTCTTGTCGGCGTACATCGTGGCGTCGGCCCGGCGCACCAGCTCGTCCAGGGTCGTGCGGGCCTGCGGGAACCAGACCTCGGCGCCGAGGCTGAGCCGCAGCTCCCAGGGGGCCGTCGAGCTGGCGTTGTGCTCGGCGACCGCCGCGAGGACTCGGGTGCGGGCGACGTCGGCCGCACCGTCGTCGCCGAGCAGCAGCACGAACTCGTCGCCCCCGAGACGGCCGACGACGTCGCCGCTGCGCGAGGCGGCGGACAGGACGCGGGCGGCGGCGGCGATGGCACGGTCGCCCTCGCGGTGCCCCAGCACGTCGTTGACCTGCTTGAGGCCGTCGAGGTCGACGAACAGCAGGACCCGGACCTGGCCCTGCCGGGCGGCCCGCTCGAGCTCGGCGTCGGCCAGCAGGAACCACCCCCGGCGGTTGTACAGGCCGGTGAGGTCGTCGCGCAGCGCCACCCGCTCCAGCGCCCCCTCGCGCTTGCGGTGCAGCACGACGAGCCCGGTCCCGGCGATGACCAGCAGGAGCGCGACCAGCGCCTGGGCCCGGCGTCCGGCCGCGCGCAGCGGCCCGGCGAACTCCTGGTCGTCCTGCACGGTCACCGACGTCCAGCCGGTGGCGCCGGCCCGGGCCCAGGAGACCCGGCGGCCGTCGACGAGGGCGGTCCCCCAGGGCCGGCCGCCGAGGACGCGGCGCAGCTCGTCGGCGGGCAGCGGCCGGCCGACCAGGGCGGCGTCCGAGCCGGCGAGCACCAGCCCGCGCCCGTCGACGACCGACCCGTGGCCGGTCCGGCCGTAGGTCAGTCCCTCGACGTAGCCCTGCAGCGCGGTGACGCGGGAGGCGGACAGGCCGAGGACCAGGCCCTGGCCGCCGTCGGCCAGCCCGACGGGGACGGCCACCGCGCTGACCGGTGCGACGCCCGGGCGCAGCAGACCGCTCACGGGCAGGCGGCGGGCCAGGACACTCGCACGCAGCGCCTCCCACCCCGGGTCCGTCGCGGCCGGCACCGTCTCCCCCGGCGGCGTCCACTGCGCGAGCGGGCGGCCCAGG
>JAOPWW010000162.1 GCA_025965495.1 Frankiales bacterium | reverse complement strand
GCGCTGCGCGCAGCACCGGTCTCGACGAGCGCAGGTCGGTCGCTGCGGATCAGGTAGGCGGCGGTGATGCTGTCGTACCCGCCCATGCGGGTGTCGATGAGGTGGACGTCGGCGCCCAGGTCCGTCGCGGTCTCGTCCACAGGTCGTCTCCCCGTCCACAGGTCGCGCGCCGGGCCTGTCCCGACGCGAGCACGGCGCGCACTCTCGAGGCCGGCCCGCAGGCAGCGGGGACTCCGAGGAGGCAGCGTGGCACGACAGGACGAGCAGGAGCAGCACGCGGCGGCGCCGCGCAACGAGGTGGTCCTGGTCGGTCGCGTCTCCGGGCAGGCCCAGGAGCGCGAGCTGCCGAGCGGAGACCTCCTGGTGACCTTCCGCCTGGTCGTGGACCGGCCGCCGCCGCCGAAGGGCGCGGTAGGGCGGGTCGTGACCGTGGACACCCTCGACTGCGCCTGCTGGGGCGCCGGGGTGCGGCGGACGGCCCGCGGCTTCGCGAGCGACGACGTCGTCGAGGTGACCGGCGCGCTCCGTCGCCGGTTCTGGCGGGCCGGGCCGGTACCGGCCAGCCGCACCGAGGTGGAGGTGGGCAGCCTGCGCCGCCTGGCCCGGGCGCCGGTCGTGCCGGAGCCGGCAAAGCGCAGGAGGAGCGCGGCGGCGGCCGAGGTGCCGGTCGTGTCGGCCGGTCAGTCGTCGTAGGCGCGGACGACCAGGCCGGTCCGGGGCTTCGGGGTGAACAGCGTGGACTTGCGCGGCATCCGCTCGCCGCCGCCGGCGACCTCGGTCACGGCCGTGACCGGCGTCGGGTTCAGCAGCACGGCCGTGCCCCCGGTGCGGGTGGCTGCGGCGAGGGCGGCGTGCACGTCGTGCTCGTAGGTCACCGTCTCGACCGTGTCCGACAGCCCCCACAGCGCGGGGACGAGGTAGCCGTGCAGGACGCTGACGTCCAGCGCGCGCCACGCCGGAGAGCGCTCTGCGGGGAGGGACCGGTCGCGCTGCTCGGGGTCGGGATCGGTCACGAGCCGCAACGTCCCGCCGTCGCCCGAGGCCAGCAGGAAGGCGGGCCCAAGCCCGCCTGCGCTGGCCAGCGCCGCGAGGGCGCTCTCGAGGTCGTTGCCGTCGAGGTCGTGGACCACCGCGCCGCTGGCGGAGCGCGCGGCCAGCACACCGGCCTCGACGCCGGGCACGACCCGGTGGATGGCGTGCACCTGCGGGCCGAAGGCGGTCGCGTCGACGAGGAAGGTCAGCCCGAGGTCCCACGGACCGGCGCCCGCACCGGCCTGGTGCGCCTCGGTCTGCCGCTGCAGGTACGTGGCGTAGCGGTGGTGGCCGTCGGCGATGACCGCGGTGCGGGGGAGCAGGTCGGCCGCCACCTCGGCGAGCTGTCCGGGGTCGGTCAGCGCCCACAGCCGGTGACGCAGGCCGTCGGGGAGCAGGGCGTCGACCAGCGGGGGCCGCCCCTCGACCTCGGCGACGGCCCGGCTCGCGGCGCCACCGCCGTCGTAGACGAGGAAGATCGGCTCGAGGTCGGCCCGGACAGCGGTGTAGAGCGCGAGCCGGTCGGCCACCGGCCCCTTCATCGTGTCCTCGTGCGGCAGGACCACGCCGTCCTCGGCCGGTGTGAGGGCCAGCGCACCGAGCAGGCCCCGCTGAGCCGGGCCGCCCTGCGGGTCGGCCTGCTCGTAGACGTACAGCGCGGGCTCGGCGTCGAGTGCGAGCACGCCCTGCTCGCGCCACCCCGCGAGCGTGGCCGCCGCCGCGGCGTAGCGGTCCTGCGACGTCGGGCTCACCCGTGGGAGGATGAGGCGCACCACGTTCGACGGGCTGAGCTCCTCCAGCGCCGCCACGCCCGCGTCGTCGACGACGTCGTAGGGCGGGGAGGTCACGAGGGCGAGGTCGCTGTCGGGCACGGTGTAGCGCAGGGCCCGGAAGGGCTGCAGGACCAGGCCCTCGGGCCTGCTGGGACCAGTGGAGGAGGACGGACCCGCAACGACGGGGTCCGGGTCGGCAGTCATGGCAGAACCCTGCCACGCAGCCCGCTCTTCGCCACGCGGTCCCGGAGCACCGCCCCGACGAGCCGGTCAGCCGGACTCGAGGGACTCGAGAGGAGCGCGCGTGGGAGACAGCAGGTACGACCCCCGGTACGACCCCCGGTACGACCCGCGTGCACCGGAGGCCGAGAAGCCGCGCCCGTTCGCCGAGCTGCCCCCGCCCCCCGAGGACGTCGTGCCCCAGGGCGAGCTCTACGACTGGTACCTGCGCGGCCTGGACCTGCTGCAGGCCGGGGACGCCAACGCCGCGGTCCAGCTGCTGCAGCACACGGCGACCCAGGAGCCCGAGTCGCGGGCCGTCCGCGAGGGACTCGCGCGCGCGCAGTTCGACCTCGGGATGTACGAGGAGGCCCGCGCCAACTTCGAGTGGATCATCAGCATCGATCCCGCGGACGACTACTCGCAGTTCGGGCTGGGCCTCGCGGCGACGAAGCTGGGCGACCTGCCGGCGGCCGTCGAGCACCTCGCCCTGGCGGCGGCCATGCGCCCCGACATCGCCTACTACGGCCAAGCCCTGCGCGGTGCGCGCGCCGCTCTGACCGCCTCCCGGCGCTGACCGAGCAGCGGGGCGCGGGGCTCGGGACCTGCCCGGGTCCGCTCGCCGACGCCTACGACGCTGCGCTCTACGACCTCGACGGCGTCCTGTACCTGGGGTCCGAGGGGATCCCGTACGCGGCGGCGTCGGTCGGGTCGGCGCGCGAGCGCGGGATGCGCGCCGCCTACGTGACCAACAACGCCAGCCGCCGCCCGGCCGCCGTCGCTGCTCACCTGACCGAGCTCGGGATCCCGGCCGAGGCGCACGACGTCGTCACCAGCGGGCAAGCGGCCGTCCGGCTGCTCGCCGCCCGGTTCCCGGCGGGCTCGGCGGTCCTCGTCCTCGGCACCGAGGCGCTGGCCGAGCAGGTGACGGAGGCGGGGCTGCGACCCGTGCGGACCGCTGAGGAGGACCCGGTGGCGGTCGTGCAGGGGTTGGCGCCCGACACGGGCTGGACCCAGCTCGCCGAGGCCTCCGTCGTGCTGCGCCGCGGGGCCTTCTGGGTCGCCGGCAACACCGACAGCACCTACCCGAGCCCGCGCGGGCCGCTGCCCGGCAACGGCGCTCTCGTCGCCGCGCTGACGACGGCGACCGGACTGCGGCCCGTGGTGACCGGCAAGCCCGAGCCCGCCCTGCACCGCGAGTCGGTGGAGCGCGTGGGAGCGCAGCGGCCGCTGGTCGTCGGGGACCGCCTCGACACCGACGTCCTCGGTGCGGTCCGTGGCGGCGCCGACAGCCTGCTGGTCCTGACCGGCGTCGTCGACCGGGCCGCGCTCCTCGCTGCGGCTCCCGGAAGCCGTCCCACGTACGTCGCCGCCGACCTGCGCGGACTGCTCGCGCCCCAACCCGCCGTCGTCGTCGAGGGCGACGTCGCCACGTGCGGTCCGGCACGCGCCGAGCTGGTCGACGGCGAGGTCCGGGGGAGCGAGGACGACTCGGTGGAGGGGCTGCGAGCCCAGTGCGCCCTGGCCTGGGCGCTGGCCGACCGGGCCTGAGCCCGCCGCGGACGCCGCGGAGATCGAGCTGTCCGGCGAGGTGGCCGACCGGTCCTGAGCCCGCCGCGGACGCCGCGCGAACCGAGCTGTCCGGCGAGGTGGCGGACCGGGCCCGGTACGGGTGGCTCCCGGCTAGAGAAGCGTGCGGAGCTTGAGCAGGTCGAGCACGCTCGCCTCGACCTTGAGGCGGCCTCCGGCCCACGCGCTGACGAGCGGGAGCCGCCCCTCGGTGAGGGCCACGAGGTCGTCGCTGTTGACCCGCAGGCGGACCTGCGCGGTCGAGCACGGCTCGGTGGTGAGGCCGCTGAGGCCGTCGTCGCCGAGCTGGGCGCTGTAGACGACGCCGAGGTCGGTGACGACGCAGGACACCGTCCGGTCCAGGACGTGCTTGCCACGGGTCGCCGGATCGACCTCCGCGAGACGCGCGACGACGCCGCGCAGGGCGGTGTCGACCTCGTCTGGGCTCGCCACGGCTCTCCTCCTGCGGTCGTCCGGCTGGCGGCAGCGAGGCTACCCAGGGCGTGCCTGTCCAAGCGGTAACCTCGGCGTCGCGCCTGCCGGGGCGCGAGACGGAGGACACCGTGCGGGACGCGCTCAAGGCCTACCTGGCGCTGGCGGGCAGCCTGACCGAGGTGACGCGCCAGCGGGCCGCCGCCGCAGCCAAGGCGCTGGTCGCCCAGGGGGAGGCCACCGCGGAGCAGGTCACGGCGCTGGCCGAGGACCTCGTGGACCAGAGCCGGGCGAACCGGGAGGCCGTCACGGCCCTGGTGAAGTTCGAGGTCGACCGCACCCTCGGACGGGTGGGCCTGGCCAGCGCCGACGAGGTGGCCGAGCTGAGCGCCCGCGTCCGCGTGCTGGAGGCCACCGTCCGCGAGCTGTCCGGTCGGATCACGACGCTGCACACCGACGCCGCCGGGGGAGCGGGGACCGGCGCGCCCGCTCCCCGCGGCTGAGGTGGGCGACCGCCCCGTCCCCGGTCCGGCTGCTCCGGCGCCGCGCCCGGGTCCG
>JAOPWW010000161.1 GCA_025965495.1 Frankiales bacterium | reverse complement strand
GGCCCACCAGGCCGCGCGGGCCCGCCAGGCCGACGTCCGCGCCTCCCGCAGCCAGCGACGCACCGCGCTCGCCTCCCCCGGCAGGACGTCCCTCCTCAGGGCCGGCGGCCCGTCGTCCCGCTCGACCGCCGCGGGACGCGGGGCCCTCGCCGAAGCACCCGACCACGCGGGCAAGCCCTACGCGTGGGGCGCATCGGGGCCGGACAGCTTCGACTGCAGCGGCTTCACCATGTTCCTGTTCGGCCACCAGGGGGTCCGGATCCCGCGGACGGCGAGCGACCAGTACGCCGCCGGCACCAAGGTCGACCAGGACGGCAAGCAGCCCGGCGACCTGATCTTCACCGACGACGGCGGCGGCATCTCCCATGTCGGCATCTACGCCGGCGGCGGGACGATGTGGGCGGCACCCAAGAGCGGGGACCACGTCCGGCAGCAGACGATCTGGACCGACCGCTACTACGTCGGGCGGTTCGCGTGAGCTCCCGCTGCTCGCGGGCCCGAGGCCGTGGCAGGTTCAGCGGACCCGGTCCCGCCCCTGGGACTTCGCCTCGTAGAGGAGACGGTCCGCAAGGCGGTAGAGCGCGTCGTCGTCGAGCCCGTCGCGTTGGGCGACGCCGGCCGAGGCAGTGACCCGCCCTACCTGGTCGAAGGCGCGGCCCCGGATGTCCGCCAGGGCGTCGTCGAGGAGCCGGTGGGCCGGGACCGAGGACTGGCCGGGGAGCAGGACGGCGAACTCCTCGCCGCCGACGCGTGCGACGACGCCCTGCTCGTCGACCGCTGCGACGAGTCGGGCGACGACCTCGCGGAGCACCTCGTCACCGACGGCGTGGCCGTGCTCGTCGTTGACGTGCTTGAAGTGGTCGATGTCGATCAGGGCCAGGCTCACCGGGAGGCCGGTCGTGTCCGAGCACGACACCTCGTGGCGGAGCCGCTCACGGAACGCCTTGCTGTTCAGCACTCCGGTGAGCGGGTCGGTCTCGGCGCGCTGGAGCAGCCGCTGCTCGTACGCGTGCTCCTGCGTGCGGTCCCGAAGCGTGACGACCCACTGCCGCCTGCCGTCCCGGGTGGCGACCTCGGTGGCGGTGAGGTGGGCCGGGAAGCAGTGCCCGTCGGCGTGCTGCAGGCGCACCTGCCGCTCGCCACCACCGTCCAGGAGAACCGCGCGCACCTGCTCGACGTCCTCCTCGGGCCAGAACGGGTACGGGGAGCGGGCACCGACGAGCTCCTCGACGGCGAACCCCGTGACGGTGCTCGCGGCCGGGTTGGCGCGCAGGATCACGTCGCCGTCCGTGAGCAGGACCCCCTCGTGGAGCGCGGCGAGCACGGTGCCCACGAGGTCCCGTTCGCGCAGCACCTCTGCGGCCGCGGCCCGCTGCTCGGTCACGTCCTGCGTCATGCCGTACGCACGCCTGTGCTGCGAGTCCAGGCAGGCGACCGCCCGCATGTGCTTGACCACGCCGCCGACGACGATCCGGTGCTCCAGGACGTACTCGTGCCCGTCCTCGACCAGTCGCCGCCAGGCTCCGGCGAGGGCAGCCTTGTCCTCGGGGTGGACGAGCCTGAACCAGTCCGCCATGGCTGGGGGCGGCGCGTCGGGGGGCAGTTCCAGCAGCAGCCTCACGACGTCGCTGGAGGTCAGCTCTCCGGTGTCGAGGTCGAGCTCCCACGTGGCCACACCGGCCAGCTCGGCGACCCGCTGCACGGCCCGGGGGCGCTGCGGCTCCTGCGCTCGGCTCACCGGCACCTCCCGCTGACCGGGCGCGTCACGGGAGCGGTGCAGGACCCGTGGCCCCAGGCGGTTGTTCGAGCCGGCCGCTGAGGACGAGGCCCTCGGCGATCTCGCGGAGCTTGACGTTCCGGTGCTGACTGATGCGCACCAGCATCGCGAACGCCTGCTCAGCCGTGACCTTGTGGCGCTCCATGATGATGCCCTCGGCCCGGCCGATGACCTGTCGGGTGGCGACGCTCCGCGCCTGCGCCTCCTGCTTCTGGGCCGCGGCGTACGCGACAGCGGCGTGCGCGGCGAACATCAGGGCGATGTGCTCCGACTCCTCGTCGAGCGCCCCGGCCGTCCGGCTGAACAGGTTGAGCGCTCCCAGGTCGTCGCCGTCGACCCACATCTGGCACGACAGCATCCCCGCGGCGCCCGCCTGCAGGGCCTGCGGCGCGAACACCGGCCACCGGTCTTCGCTCGCCATGTCCGACACCCGGACCGTCTCGTGCAGGTACGCCGCGTCCAGGCACGGACCCTGGCCCGTCGACTCCTGCAGACGGTCGACGGCACCGGCCAAGCCGCTGGACGCCGCACGTGACCAGACGGTCTTGCGGCCGAACACGACGCTGATCGACCCGTCGTCGCAGCCCGGGATCAGCTCGACGGCTGCGCGCACGATCTCCGCGAGAGTGCTCTCGCGGTCCTGCTGCTGCTGCGCCGAGCGGGCGAACTCCGCGAGAGCCGACGCCAGCTCGTCCTGGCCGTCGTAGGCCCCCGAGGCGCCGGAGGAGGGCAGGCCGCGCTGCTCGCTCATCGCGCCCCTCCCGTGCCGCACCTGACCGTCGACGAGGAGCAGGAGTACCCGGTCGGATCTTGACCAAAACGGCAGCGCCCCCCACTCTGGGCCTGGGCCGGTCTTGGCGAACCAGGACGACAGACCCCGTAGGGCCGGAGCCAGATGCCCTCCCCCCGCTCAGCACGCGCTCGCACACCCGCACGAGGTCAGGTGCACGCCGTCCCGCTCGTGGAGGACCTGCCGACCGCGGTCCCAGGACCACGGCAGCCCTCCACGGTGACAGCCGTCCCTGCCGACGGCGTCCGGCTCCATGCCGCCGAGCTCGACCGGCTGGACTCGCTCGCGTCCTACGGCGTCCTCGACACCCCACGCGAGACCACCTACGACGCGCTCACCGCCCTCGCAGCGCGGCTCTGCGACGCCCCCTTCTCCGCGGTCACACTCGTGGACGACGACCGTCAGTGGTTCAAGTCCCTGCACGGGCTCGACCTGGACCAGACGCCGCGGGGCGTGTCGTTCTGCTCCGACGTCGTCGCCAGCGGCCAGATCACCGCCATCCAGGACATGACCCGGGCAGACCGGTACCGCGCCAACCCGTACGTGACGGGCGGTCCGAGCTTCCGCTCCTACCTCGGCGTGCCCCTGGTCGGCCGCGACGGGTTGCCGCTCGGCACGCTCTGCGTCCTGGACCGGCGGGCCCGCTCCTTCGCGCCCGACCAGGTGGGGGTCCTGGTGACCCTCGCGGAGCAGGTCGTGTTCCTGCTCGAGCAGCGCCGGCGCGACCTGCTCGACGGCCTGCTCGGCGTCCACGTCATGGACGAGGCGCGGGACCCGGTGCGACTGCGCGCGGCCCTGCACGCGGGTGAGCTCACGCCGCACTACCAGCCGCTCGTCGACATCAGGCACGGGCGAGCCCATCAGATCGAGGCCCTGCTGCGCTGGGAGCACCCCGAGTTCGGGACGCTGGGACCGCAGGCGTTCCTGCCCGCGATCGAGGCCAGCGCGCTCGTCGTCCCCGTCGGGCGCGCCGTCCTGCAGGCGGCGCTCGCCCAGCTCGTCCGCCTGCGTGAGCAGGGCGTGACCTTGCCCGGCGGGGTCGCGGTGAACGTCGCCAGCGGCCAGCTGACCCGTCCCGGGCTCGCCCGGGACGTGCTCGCCGCGCTGGACCGGCACGACCTGCCGGGGACGCAGCTGACGCTGGAGATCACCGAGGCCACCGCCCTGGACGACGCTGCGGTCGCGCGCGACGAGCTCGACGCGGTCGTCGCCATGGGCGTGCACGTGGTCGTGGACGACTACGGCGTCGGCTGGAGCAACCTCACGCGCATCCTCGAGCTCCCCGTCGACGGTCTGAAGATCGACCGGGGCATCGCCGCGTGCGTCCTGGACGACCCGCGTGCTGCCGCGATGGTCGCCTCCACCGTGGAGCTCGCGAGCAGGCTCGGCCTGGAGGTGACGGCGGAGGGCATCGAGGACCACCGCGTGCGCGACCACCT
>JAOPWW010000133.1 GCA_025965495.1 Frankiales bacterium | reverse complement strand
CGGCGGCTCAGGCCTCGCGCGGTGGCGTCACGAGCTGCAGCAGGTTGCCGCACGTGTCGTCCAGGACCGCGATGACCACGGGCCCGGCCGCAGTGGGCTCCACGGGGAAGCGGACCCCGAGCGCGGTCAGCCGGGCGTGCTCGGCGTGCACGTCGTCGACCTGGAACGACGCCAGCGGGATCCCGTCCGCGTGGAGCGCTGCCCGGTACTGCCGGGCAGCCGGGTGGGCGTCCGGCTCGAGCAGGAGCCGGGCCCCGTCCGGGTCGCCCGGGGACACGACCGTGAGCCAGCGGAACTCGCCCAGGGGGACGTCGTCGGCGACCCGGAAGCCGAGCACGTCGGTGTAGAAGGCGAGCGCCCGAGCCTGGTCGTCGACGAGCACGCTCGTCAGGTGGATCCGCAGCACGGCGGGACCCCTAGAGGTACTGCCCGGTGCCGCCGGGACCCGCGACGGGCATGGCGGGGACGGGCCCGCCCGGGAGCGCCCGGCCGCCCCGCTCGGCCGCCATCTTGGCGGCCATCTGCTGGGCGAACAGCGCGGTCTGGATGCCGTGGAACAGCCCCTCCAGCCAGCCGACGAGCTGGGCCTGGGCGATCCGGAGCTCGGCGTCGGAGGGCACCTCGTCGCCGCTGAACGGCAGCGAGAGGCGCTCGAGCTCCTCGCGCAGCTCGGGCGCCAGCCCCTCGGACAGCTCGCGGACCGAGCTCTCGTGGATCTCGCGCAGCCGGGTGCGGGCGGCGTCGTCGAGCGGGGCGGCCCGGACCTCCTCGAGCAGCTGCTTGACCATCGAGCCGATCCGCATGACCTTCGCGGGCTGCTCGACCAGCTCGGCCGGGCTGCGCTCCTCGCTGCCGTCCGCCTCCGGGACGTCGACGGTCCCGACGGGCTGGCCGTCCTGACCGACGATGGTGACCTGGGTGCCGGGCTGCTCGCTCATGCGGACGATCCTCCCCCACCGGCTGCTGCCGTACCGTCCGGCCCGTGTCCGACCCCACTCCCGCCTTCGACGTCGAGGCGGCCCGCGCCCAGTTCCCCGCCCTGTCCGAGGGGCTCGCCCACTTCGACGGTCCCGGAGGGACGCAGGTCCCCGAGGCGGTCAGCGAGGCGATGCGGACAGCGCTGCGCAGCGCGGTCTCCAACCGGCACGGCCCGTTCGCCAGCAGCGCCCGCGCCGACGCCTACGTCGACGCCGCGCGCGAGGCGGTGGCGGACCTCGTCGGCGGCGACCCGCGCGGCGTCGTCCTCGGCCAGTCGACGACGGCGAACAACTACGTGCTCGCGAGCGCCCTGGTGAAGCAGTGGGGGCCGGGCGACGAGGTCGTCGTCAGCCGGCTCGACCACGACAGCAACATCCGCCCGTGGGTGCAGGCGGCGGGCCGCGCGGGCGCCACGGTGCGCTGGGCCGAGGTCGACCCGACCACCACCGAGCTCGACGTCGACCAGTACGACGCCCTGCTCACCGACCGGACGAGGCTGGTCGCGCTCACGGCGGCGAGCAACGCCACGGGCACTCGCCCGGACGTGCGGGCGGTCGCGCAGAAGGCCCACGCCGTCGGCTCGCTCGTCCACGTCGACGGCGTCCACGCGACGCCGCACGGCGCCGTCGACCTGCGCGTCAGCGGCGCCGACTTCTGGGCGACGTCGGCCTACAAGTGGTACGGCCCGCACCTGGGCGCGACCGCCGCCGACCCCGCCCTGCTCGAGACGCTGCACCCGGACAAGCTGCTGCCCAGCACCGAGGACGTGCCGGACCGGTTCGAGCTGGGGACGCCGGCCTTCGCCCAGCTGGCCGGCGTCGCCGCGGCCGTCGACTGGCTCGCGACCTGGGGCGAGGGAGCGACCCGTCGGCAGCGCGTCACGAGCGGCGTCGCCGCGATCGCGGCCCACGAGCACGAGCAGTGGCATCGCCTCAAGGCCGGGCTCGAGGCGCGCGACGACGTGACCCTCGTGGGCAGCCCGGCCAGCTCCACGCCGACCCTGGCCTTCACCGTCGCCGGCCGGACCCCGCAGCAGGTCGCGGCCGACCTCGGGGCCCGCGGCGTCTGCGTCTGGGCCGGCCACTACTACGCGCTCGAGCTCATGCAGGCGCTCGGCCTGCCCGACGGCGCGGTCCGCGCCGGCATCGCCTGCTACACGACCCCCGACGACGTCGACCGCCTCCTGGAGGCCCTCTCGTGACCGTGACCCCGCAGACCGCCCGGGCCACCTGGAGGGCGCTCGAGCCGCTCCACGCGATGGTCTACTTCGCGCCCGAGGCGCAGGAGGAGTACGTCGCCCTCGGCTACGACGTGAAGGCCAACCGGGCCGCGGGCTACTTCCCGGCCCGGGCAGCGGCACTGGGCGCCGTCACCTGGCCCGTCGTGCAGGCGACGTTCTTCAACTTCTCCGCGCTCGCCTGCCAGTTCGGCATGGCGGGCGCCTGGGACGTCGCCTCGCCCGAGGACGTGCAGCAGGCGCGCTGGCGCGGGGCCGAGCGCGCGCTGCGCCGACTGCTGGGCGACCTCGCCGACTCCCCCGCCGTCGCCGAGGCGGCCGAGCTGGCGACGACGGCGGCGCAGGGCGGGACCCCGTACGGCCGACCGCTGTTCGCCGCGAACGCCGTCCTCACCCCGCCGGAGGGACCGCTGCTGCAGCTGTTCCACGCGCAGACGCTCCTGCGCGAGTTCCGCGGCGACGGCCACATCGCGGCGCTCGTCGGCGAGCAGGTCACCGGCCTGGAGGCGGCCGTGCTGCACGTCGCCATGCACGACACCTGGGGCCGCAAGGGCCTGCAGACGACCCGCGCGTACAGCGACGAGGAGTGGGACGCCGCCGTCGCGGACCTCACCGCCCGCGGCTGGCTCACCCCCGACGGCGAGTTCACCGACGAGGGCAGGGCCCACCGCCAGCGGGTCGAGGACGCGACCGACCTGCTCTGCCTGCCCGCCTACGCGCGGCTCGGCGAGGACGGCTGCGCCCGGCTGCAGGAGGTCGGGGGCCCGCTGGCGAAGGCGGTCCTCGACGCCGGCGGCCTGCCGATCCGCTAGGCCGGCAGGGGCGACGGGACGGCGGCCGGCTCGGTCGCCTGCTGGGGCACGACGTCGGTGCGCCGCATCCCCCGCACGTCGCGGCTCAGCGCGACGGCCACCCCGACCGACACGGTCAGCACGGTCGCGCCGACGCCGGTCCGGACGTCGCCGAACCGTTCCGCCACCGGCCCGACGACGACCAGCCCGAGCGGCATGAGCGTGAGGCTGCCGAGGAAGTCGAAGGAGCTCACGCGCGACTGCGCCTCGGGCGGGACCCGCTCCTGCAGCAGGGTGTCCCAGAGCGAGAACGCCAGGGCGACGCCGACGCCGGTGCCGGCCTCGAGCAGGGCGACGACGGCGGTCGGCAGCGGCGTCACGAGGATCGCCGCCTGCAGCCCGCCGAGGCTGAGCGCGCCCGCGAGCACGGCGCCGGGCCGCGAGGGCCGCCAGCGCAGGGCGAGCAGGCTGCCGAGGACCGCCCCGACGCCGAAGCCGGCGGAGATGACGCCCCACGCGCCCGCCCCGCCGCGGTGCGCCTGCGCGTAGGACGGTCCGAGCACGAACACCCCCGGGAGCACGAGGCCGCAGTAGGCGCAGAAGAACAGGATCGTGGACCAGACCCAGGTGCGCGACCGGACCTCACGCCAGCCCCCGGCGAGCTCGGCCAGGAAGCTGGCGGGCGCCGTCTCCCGGACCACGAGCCGTGGCCGCAGGAACGCGAGCGTCACCGCGCTGACCCCGAAGCTGCAGGCGTCCACGCCGAGGGCGGTGCCCGGCCCGGTGACGGCGACGAGCAGCCCGGCCACGACCGGCCCCAGCACCATCGCGCTGTTGCTGGCGAGGCTGAGCAGGGCGTTGGCCGCCTGCCGCTGATCGGGGTCGACGACCTGGGGGACGAGGCCCAGCAGGGCCGGCCGGAAGAAGGCCTCGGCCGCGCCGTAGACGAGGTTGCAGGCGACGAGCGAGGCGACCGAGGCGGTGCCGGTGAGCAGCAGCGTCGCCGCCACGGCCTGGGCGGCTCCGCGCACGACGTCGCTGCCGAGCATGGTCAGGTGCCGCGGCAGCCGGTCGGCCCAGACGCCCCCGACGAGCACGAACAGGCCGAGGGTGAGGGCGGACGAGCCGAGCACCAGCCCGACGTCGCCGAGTCCCGCGCCGGGCACGGTGAGCACGGCGAACGGCATCGCCACCATGACCAGCCGGTCCCCGACCACCGACACGGCCTGGCCGGCGAACAGCAGCCGGAAGCCGGGGGCGCGCAGCAGCGCCGTGCGGGTGGTCGTCACCGGCTCAGGCTGCCAGGCCTGTCGACCGCGTTCAGGAGACCTGCAGCAGGACCTTCCCGACGTGGGTCGAGTCCTCGAGCACCTGGTGCGCCTCGCCGGCCTGCTCCAGCGGCAGCACCCGGTCGACGACGGGCACGACGTCGCCCTCCTCGACGGCGGGCCAGACGTCGGCCAGCACGCCCGCGACGATCGCGGCCTTCTCGGGCAGCGGTCGCGCGCGCAGCGACGTCGCGTGCACCGAGGCCCGCTTGGCCAGCAGCGTGGCGAGGTCGAGCTCGCCCTTGATCCCGCCCTGCATCCCGATGACGACCAGGCGCCCGCCGGTGGCCAGCACCTGGACGTTGCGGGGCAGGTAGGCGGCGCCCATGTTGTCGAGCACGACGTCGGCGCCGTGGCCCGAGGTCGCCTCCCGCACCGCCTCGACGAAGTCCTGCTCCTTGTAGAGCACCGCCGTCGTCGCGCCGAGCTGGAGCGCGGCGGTCGCCTTCTCCGGGCTGCCGACGGTGACGTGGACGATCGCCCCGCGGCGGTGGGCGAGCTGCGTCGCCATCGTGCCGATGCCGCTCGTGCCGCCGTGGACCAGCAGGTGCTCGCCGACCTGCAGGCGGGCGAGGTCGACGACGTTGCTCCAGACCGTGCACGCGACCTCGGGCAGGCCGGCGGCGTGCAGGAGCGACACCCCGGCCGGGACGGGGAGCAGCTGCCCGACCGGGACGGCGACCTTCTCGGCGTAGCCGCCGCCGGACAGCAGCGCGCAGACCTCGTCGCCGACGGCCCAGCCGGCCACGCCCTCACCGAGCGCGCTGATGCGGCCGGAGCACTCGAGCCCGGGGTAGGGCGACGCGCCCTTCGGCGGGTCGTAGAACCCGCGCCGCTGCAGCAGGTCGGCGCGGTTGACGGCGGTGGCGACGACGTCGACGACGACCTCGCCCGGTCCGGCCACGGCGTCGGGGACCTCGGCGAGCACCAGCGCCTCGGGGCCGCCGGGGGACGGCAGCGTGACGGCGCGCACTAGCTGGGGTCCAGCGAGCGCAGCGTGCTGGAGGTGTCGGTGGAGAACGGGATGCCGCTGATCGTGCCCTTGCCGGTCCCGTGCTCGCGGACCGGGAGGCGCTGGCCGGTCGCGACGTCGGTCGTCGTCGTCCCGTCGTAGACGACGTCGCCGCGCAGGACCAGCCTGGTCTCGACCACACGGGTGGGGACGGACGTCCCGCCGACCGTGACGGTCTCGGACCGCAGGACGCGGCTGGTGGCCGTCACCCGGGTCTTGCCGTCGGTCGACGTCCCGCTCCAGGACCAGCTGCGGCCGACCGTCGCCGGCTCGGGCAGCAGCAGCGCCGCCGGGACGGGCCGGAACTCCTTGCTGAACGCGGGCGTGGTGAGCAGCAGGCGGGTGACGTACCGGCCAGTGCTCTTGAGCTGGGTGTCGGTCTCGGTCCGGCCCTGGTCGCCCTCGAGCACCGTGCTCTGGGTGTCGCCGACCGGCTCGTCGACGGTGAGGGTCGCGGTCCCGGAGGCGTCGTGCGGGGCGCCGCCGGCGGTGACGGTGCCCTTCGCGTCGTAGGTGTACCGGCCGGCGCGGGTCGCGAGCGAGGGCGAGCCGGCGGTCCGAGCGGCGGGCCGGGAGGTGGGCAGGGCGGGAGCGGCCGACCGGGCGGAGGCGGAGGGGGCGTCGGCCGACGGAGCGGCACCCGCGGAGGGGGTCTGCTTCGCGGACGCAGGCGCGCCGGACGTCGTCGCCGCGCTCGGGACGGTCGACGGGGCGGCGCTCGAGGCGCCCGTCAGCGGGGCGGCCGCGTCGGACGAGGCGGAGGAGGAGGCGTCGCCGTTGCAGGCGGACAGCGCGAGGGCGGCGGCCAGCAGGGCGGCCGGGAGCAGGACGGGACGGGTCACCCGTCCAGTCTGCGCCGGTCCGTCCCGTCCCGCGCGACCACCCGGCTCGCCTAGGGTCCGGGCGTGAGCGCCGCCGCCTTCTTCGAGCCCCTGACCGACGACGGCAC
>JAOPWW010000255.1 GCA_025965495.1 Frankiales bacterium | reverse complement strand
GCCCATGAGCCAGGCCGACTTCGCCGCGACCAGCCCGACCGGGCCGGCGCCGAGCACGATCACGACGTCGCCCTCGGCGATGTCGGCCAGCGTCGCGCCGAAGTAGCCGGTGGCGGTGGCGTCGGTGAGCAGGACGGCGTCCTCCTCGTGCATCCACTCCGGGATCAGGGTGGGGCCGACGTCGGCGAAGGGCACCCGCACGTACTCGGCCTGACCGCCGTCGTAGCCGCCCGCGGTGTGGGAGTAGCCGTAGATGCCGCCGACGGCGGTGGCGTTAGCGTTGACGTTGTGGCAGTTCGAGTACAGGCCGCGGGCGCAGAAGAAGCAGGTGCCGCAGAAGATGTTGAACGGCACCATCACGCGGTCGCCGACCTGCAGGTTCTGCACCGACGACCCGACCTCGTCGACGACGCCGATGAACTCGTGGCCGAAGGTGTGGCCGACCCGGGTGTCCGGCAGCAGGCCGTGGTAGAGGTGCAGGTCCGAGCCGCAGATCGCCGCCAGCGTGACCCGCACGATCGCGTCGTTCGGGTGCTCGATCCGCGGCCGGTCCTTCTCCTCCACGCGGATCTTGTACGGACCGCGGTACACCATCGCCTGCATCCAGCACTCCTGTCCTCGTCCCCGGTGCAGCCGGTGTGTCCCGTCGGCCGCGGCCGAACCTCGCCGGTGTGGCGGCCGTCCGGCCAGGGGTAGGGACGAGCCATGAGCACTCCTGACACGAACCTCACCCAGCAGCAGGGGCGGTCCGCCGACCACGTCCCGACGCCGGACTCCGGCGTGCGCGGCGCGGACCAGGCGGGCGCGATGGACAACGACCCCGGCCACGGCACCACGACGGGCGCCGACGGCCAGACGCCGGCCCGCGAGGCGCTGCGCAAGGACCTCGGGGAGCGCAGCCAGGGCATGGGCGAGGAGAGCGACGCCGAGCTCGAGCAGGGCGGCGCCGAGGGCGCCACGGACGACCCGCAGGGCGGGAGCATCCAGGAGCACGGGTCGCGGCCGTAGCCCCGGGCTGACAGGGTCGGCGGGTGACCACGCAGTCGTCGACCCGGTGGCTGTTCGCCGACCAGCTCGGCCCGCAGTTCCTGGACGCCCCCGACCAGCCCGTCCTGCTGGTCGAGTCCGCGGCGGTCTTCCGGCGTCGTCGCTTCCACCGGGCCAAGGCGCACCTGCTGCTGGTCGGGCTGCGGCACCGCGCCCGCGAGCTCGGCGACCAGGCGACGTACCTGCGGGTCGACACCTACGACGAGGCCCTCGCGCAGGTCGACGGCCCGCTGAGCGTGGTGCAGCCGACGTCCTACGGCGCCGACCGGTTCGTCCGCGAACGCGGCATCGAGGTCGTCCCGGAGGGGCGCGGTTTCGCCACCACGCGCGAGGACTTCACCGCGTGGGTGAGCGGCCGCCGGCGGCTGCTCATGGAGGACTTCTACCGCTGGCAGCGCACCCGCTTCGACCTGCTCATGGACGGGTCGCAGCCGGTCGGGGGGACCTGGAACCTCGACCACGACAACCGCGAGCCCCCGCCCAAACGGGAGACCCTGGGGCTGGTCGACCCGTGGGAGGTGGTCGAGGACGACGTCGACGCCGAGGTGCGCGAGGACCTCGACCGGATGGTCCGCGACGGCACGGCGTCGTTCGTGGGACAGGACCGGCCCCGGTGGTCCCCGGCGACGCGCTGGGAGGCGGTCGCGGCCCTGCAGCACTTCGTGGAGCACCGCCTGCCGACGTTCGGCGCCCACGAGGACGCCATGCTCGCCCGCGACCCGTGGATGAGCCACAGCGTGCTGTCCCCGGCGATCAACCTCGGGCTGCTGCACCCGCTGGAGTGCGTGCACGCCGCCGAACAGGCCTACCGCGACGGCCGCGCCCCGCTCAACAGCGTGGAGGGCTACGTCCGGCAGGTCATCGGCTGGCGCGAGTACGTCTGGTCCCTCTACTGGCACTTCCCGCCGGACTACCGCCGCCGGAACGCCCTGGAGGCCCACGAGGACGTCCCGGAGTGGTTCCGCACCCTGGACGCCGACGCCGTGACGGCGAACTGCCTGAGCAGCGTCCTGCGCGAGGTGTCCGAGCGCGGCTGGGTCCACCACATCCCGCGCCTCATGGTGCTCGGCAACTACGCGCTGCAGCGCGGCTGGGACCCCGCGCAGGTCACCGCCTGGTTCCACGAGGTCTTCGTCGACGGCTACGACTGGGTGATGCTCCCGAACGTCACCGGTATGAGCCAGCACGCCGACGGCGGGCTCATGACCACCAAGCCCTACGCCGGCGGCGGCGCCTACATCAACCGCATGAGCGACTACTGCAAGCCCTGCGCGTACGACCCCAAGGTCCGGGTCGGACCGACCGCCTGCCCGTTCACCGCGGGCTACTGGGCCTTCTTGGACCGCAACGAGCAGCGCCTGCAGGGCAACCAGCGGATGCGCCAGCCGCTCACCGGACTGCAGCGCCTGGCCGACCGCGAGGCACTCGTCGCGCAAGAGGCTGAGCGGGGGAGCGCGCCGCCGTAGGGTCCGGGTCGTGGACCACGCCGCGCTCCTCACGACCTCACCGCACGCGGTCGTGGTGGTCGCTGCGGACGGGACCCTGGTCTGGGGGAACGAGGCCTCGACGCGGGTCATGTCGCGGTCGGCGGGGGCCCTCGTCCCCGGCGCCTCGCTGCTCCCGCTGCTGGCGCCCCGCCACCGGACGCGCGCGGCGCAGCTGCTCGAGCAGGTCGCAGGCGGCGTCCACGGGGGGCCGGTCTACCTGCGCCTGGCGGGCGACGAGGAGCGCTGGATCGCCGTCCGGGGTGCGCCGGCCGAGCCCGGCACCGCGCAGCTCGCCGTCGTCGACGTGACCGAGGCCGTCCTGGCCCGGCGCCGGCTGCGGCTGTCCGAGCAGCGCTTCCGGGCCGCCTTCGACGTCGGGGTCACCGGGCAGGCGGTGCTCGACGGCAACGACCGGATCGTCCAGGTCAACGCCGCGCTCGTCCGGCTGCTGGGCCGGCCGGCAGCCGAGCTCGTGGGCCGCCGCCCGGACGACGTCGTCCACCCCGACGACGTGGGGCGGCTCGACCGCGGCTCGGAGGTGTCGCGCGCGCCGCTGCGGGTCGTCACGCGCAGCGGCGAGGTCCGCCACGTCCTGGTGAGCACGCGCCGGCTGGACGAGGACGGGCGGCCGCTGCTGTTCGTGCAGGTCGAGGACGTGACCGAGCGGCGGGTCAGCGAGCAGCGCCTGCGCCACCTCGCCCTGCACGACCCCCTCACCGACCTGCCCGGCCGGCCCCTGGTCCTGGCCCGGCTCGACACCGCCCTGGCGCAGCCGGACGGCGGCCTCACCGCCGTGCTGTTCGTCGACCTCGACGGCTTCAAGCTCGTCAACGACGCGCTCGGGCACGCCGCCGGCGACCGGGTGCTGGTCGAGGCCGCGGACCGGCTGCGTCGCGCGGTGCGGCCCGGCGACACCGTCGGCCGCTTCGGCGGGGACGAGTTCCTCGTGGTCTGCCCCGGCCTGCCGTCCCGCGAGGAGGGGCTGGCGGTCGCGCGCCGGATCGAGCGGGCGGTCAGCGCGCCCTTCCCGTGGTCCGGCGACGAGGTCCTGGTCAGCGCCAGCGTCGGCGTCGCGTTCGGGGAGGCCGTCGACGGCGGAGCGCTGTCCGCCGACGACCTCGTCGCCGACGCCGACACCGCCATGTACCGGGCCAAGCAGCTCGGCAAGCGCCGCTTCGAGGTCTTCGACCAGGCGATGCGCGAGCGGGCCGCCGAGCGCGCGCGGGTCGAGCAGCTGCTCGTGAGAGCGGCCTCCGAGGACCGCGTCGTCGTCCACTACCAGCCCGTCGTCGACCTCGTGACCCGCGCCGTCGTCGGTGTCGAGGCGCTCATGCGCGTGCGGGACGACGACGGCCGGGTCCTGCTGCCGGCGGCCTTCCTCGACGTCGCCCAGGAGAGCGGCCTGCTGCCCGGGCTCGACGACGTCGTCCTGCGGGTCGCGGTCGCCCAGGTGCAGCAGTGGCGCGAGTCGCTCGGGGTCGACCTCGAGGTCGCCGTGAACGTCTGCGCTGCGCAGGTGTCCAGCGAGCTCCCCGGCAAGGTCGACGACGTGCTGGCCCGGAGCGGCCTGCCCGCGGACCGGCTCGTGCTGGAGCTCACCGAGCAGGCCCTCGTCAGCAGCGCCCCGGCTGCGGGCCTGGCCCTGCAACGGGTCGCCGACCGCGGCGTCCGGATCGCCATCGACGACTTCGGGACCGGCTGGGCGTCGCTGACCTACCTGCGGAGCTTCCCGATCAGCATCGTGAAGATCGACCGGAGCTTCGTCGCGGGGCTGCCGGACGAGCAGGACGACTGCGTCATCGTGAAGGCGGTCGTCGACCTGGCGCAGCAGCTGGGGCTGGCGTGCGTCGCCGAGGGGGTCGAGGACGAGCGCCAGTACGACGCGCTGCGCCAGATGGAGCCCCCGTACGCCCAGGGCTGGCTGTTCGGCCGGGCGATGCCCTCGCAGGACCTGCCGGCGGTGCTGGCGCCGGCAGCGGTCAGCGCGGCGCCATCCTGATCGCCCCGTCGAGGCGGATGACCTCGCCGTTGAGCATGGGGTTCTCCACGACGTGCCGGACCAGGGCGGCGTACTCCGCGGGGTCCCCGAGCCGGCTGGGGTGCGGCACCTGCGCCCCGAGCGACTGACGGGCCGCCTCGGGCAAGCCCTGCAGCATGGGGGTGTCGAACAGCCCCGGTGCGATCGTCACGACCCGCACGAGGACGCCGGCGAGGTCGCGGGCGAGCGGCAGGGTCATGCTGGCGACGCCGCCTTTGCTCGCGGCGTACGCCGCCTGCCCGACCTGGCCGTCGAAGGCCGCGACCGACGCGGTGTTGACGACGACGCCCCGCTCGCCGCCGACCGGGTCGGTCTGCGCCATGGCCTCCGCGGCGAGGCGCAGGACGTTGAAGGTCCCGACCAGGTTGACCGTCACGACGCGGGCGAAGGCATCCAGGGGCAGCGGGCCGGACCGGCCGAGGACGCGCCCGGGGGTGCCGACCCCGGCGCAGCTGACCGTGACGCGCAGCGGTCCGAGGGCCGTCGCGGCAGCGACGGCCGCACGCACGGACTCCTCGTCGGTGACGTCGGTGGGGGCGAACACGCCGCCGAGCCGGTCCGCGGCCGCCTGCCCGTCGCTGCTCGGCAGGTCGGCGAGCACGACGGCGGCGCCGGCCTCGCTCAAGGCGGTGGCCGTGGCCAGGCCCAGGCCGCTGGCGCCCCCGGTCACGAGGGCGACGGTGTCGGCGAGCTGCACGGGGGCCTCCAGGTCCGGGGCCCGCAGGCTAGCTCCGGCGGGCCGCCCGGGCCCGCAGGGACAGGTCCTCCAGCAGGGCCGCCGCCTCGGTCTCGTCCCGGTGGGGCAGCGAGGCCCGGGGGAGCCGCCGCCCGGCGGTGTCGGCGACGACGGTGGCCAGGCGCAGGCGGCGCTGCCAGGGCCCCTGCACCAGCCGCAGGCTCTGCACCTTCGCCAGCGGCACGACGTCGGTGGTCGTCGTGAGCACCCCCGAGGTCGCCACGAGGTGGTCGTCGTCGAGGCCCAGGCGCAGCCGGCGGGCCGACAGCGGCGCGCGCAGCCGGGCCCGCCGGGGGACCG
>JAOPWW010000060.1 GCA_025965495.1 Frankiales bacterium | reverse complement strand
CAGCCGTCCTGGTAGAAGACCGGGCGGCCGTCCTGCCTGTCGACGTCCTTGGCGATCTCCATGCCGTAGACGGTGCGGCCCTGCAGGGTGCGGTGCGGCAGCGCGAAGACGCGGGCGAAGCCGGGGTACTTCGCGGCGAGCGCGTCCATGTCGGCCTTGAAGTCCTCGTACTGGCGGTAGTCGCCGGTCGTCGTCTCGCCCGGCTGCGTCGCGACCAGGCTGGTCTGCGCGCCCGGCGCAGACGCGAGGGCGGCGTCGTGCGCGGCGACGTCGTCGACCTCGACGACGTACCGGTGGCCGAGGGCGTCGAGCTTCGCGAGGTCGCCGGGCCAGAGCAGGTACTGCGCGGAGCCGTCCGCGTAGACGACGTGCGTGTCGTCGAAGCCGGGCAGCAGCTGCCTGCCGGCCCACACGCGGGCGAGCTTCAGCGGCTCCACGGCCGCGGCCGTCGTCTGCGCCCCGGGCAGCAGGCCGGCGGCGGAGGCACCGCCCGCACCGGCCACTCCTGCAGCGGCGGCGACGACGCCGGCGGCCCGGAACAGGCTGCGGCGCGACAGGCCGGGGGTGGTCGTCTCGGCGGTCATGGTCTCCCTCAGGTGGTGGTCGGTGGGGAGGACAGTTCGACGTCGCCGGGGGGACTCCTGCTCGGGGGCGCGAGACGTCATCGCGCCGTAACGTGCGGGCCGTGGGCCACCGCGAACAGCCGCACCGGTCCGCCTGGGTCGAGGGCGAGCGCGTCTTCGGCCCGCCCTCGGGCAGCTTCGACGCCGACTGGGTCGCCTCCGCCGCGCAGTCCGTCGACGGCAGCCTCGACCACGCCCTCGCCGCCGACCTGGCCCGCCAGGCCTGGTCCGCCCTGCGCGCCGGCGTGCCCGCGGCCTCGCTCGCCGAGCACCTGCGCGGGCAGCACGACGGGGCGGCGGCCGACGTCGTGGCGGCGGTCGCGGTGGAGTTCTGCACGCTGTACGCGGTCGACCCCCGCGCCTGAGCCCGGGCCGGACCTGGTCCGGACGAGCCATCGGGCGGCGCCCGCGGCGTGCCGAGGACCAGGAGACACCGCGTCGCCCTGGCTCCGCCGACGCACGAGGAGAACGGAGCGTCGTGCTCGACGTCGGCCTGGACGACCCCGTGCGCACCCGGCGGGCGCCGCTGCTCGCGGTGCTCGTCATCGGGGCGCTCGTCGTCGTCGTGCTGCCCCGGAGCTCCCGGGAGCTCGGCGCGACCACCAGCTACGTGCCGGCCGTGCTCGCCCTCGTCGCGGCCGCCGACCTGTTCAGCTGCTACCTGCTGGTCCGCGAGTTCCTCGGCAGCGGCGACCGGCGCCTGCTCGGCATGGCGCGCGCCTACGCCTGGTCCCTCGTCGCCATGGCCGGCTACGCCGGGGCGTTCCCCGGCGTCGTCGCGGTCGTCCCGCCGTTCGCGACCGCCCCGTCGGTCGCCCCCTGGCTCTACGTGCTGTGGCACGTCGGCTTCCCCGTCGCGCTCGCGCTCGCGTGGTCGCCGCTCCCCCGCTCGCTGTCCCGCCCGTGCCCGGCCGAGCAGCGCACGTCCGCCGTCGCCGCGTCGCTGGTCGGCTCGGTCGTGGCGGCGGCCGCCGTCGTCACGGTGCTGGTCCGGCTCGGCCCGTCCCTGCCGGTGCTCATCGTCGGCATCGACACCTCGCGGATGACCCGGCTGACGGCGCCCGTCGCGCTCCCCCTCGTCGCGGCGGCCTGCGTGCTGACCTTCTTCGGCTCACGGCACCGCACGGGGCCGGAGCGCTGGAGCGTCGTCGCCGTCTGGTCGTGCCTGGCCGACCTCGCGCTCACCTACGGCTCGCACTACCGCTACAGCCTCGGCTGGTACTGCGGTCGCACCCTGACCGTCGTGGCCGCGGCGGTCGTCCTGCTCGCGATGCTGCACGACGTCGGGCGCCTGCAGACGCGGCTGCGCCGGGCCGTCGTCGAGACGCAGGAGCTCGCCCGGCTGCACCGGGTCGTGCTCGACAGCCTGTCGGAGGGGGTCACGCTGCAGGACGCGCACGGCATCCTCACGGCCAACCCCGCGGCGGTCGCGCTGCTGCACCTCGACGACCAGAAGATCTCCCAGCACGCGTTCGAGGTGGTGCGCGAGGACGGGACGCCGTTCCCCCGCGACGAGCGGCCGACCCGCGTGACCCAGCGCACGGGCGTGGGCTCGCGCGACGTCCTGCACGGCGTCGTCCAGCCCGAGGGCGTCCTGTGGCTGTCGGTCAGCACGACGCCGGTGCTCGACGACGACGGCCGCCCCACCCGGGTCGTGTCCAGCTTCACGGACGTGACCGAGCGCGAGGAGCGCCGCCGCCTGCTCGAGTCCAGCCGGGACGACGCGCTCGACGCGGTGGCGGCGAAGTCCGCGTTCCTCGCCAACGTCAGCCACGAGATCCGGACCCCTCTGAACGGCGTGCTCGGCCTCACCGAGCTGCTGCTGCTCAGCGACCTCGACGACGAGCAGCGCCGGCTCGCGCGGACCGCCCAGGGCTGCGGCCAGGCGCTGCTCGCCCTGCTGAACGACGTCCTGGACTTCTCCAAGGTCGAGTCCGGCGGGCTGGTCCTCGAGCAGGCGCCGCTGGACGTCCGGGCCGTCCTGGACACCGCCGTCGGGCTGGTCGCGGCCACGGCGGCCACCAAGCGGCTCGCGCTCGCGGTCGTCGTCGACGACGAGGTCCCCGCGCAGGTGGTGGGCGACGCCCTGCGGCTGCGCCAGGTGCTGGCGAACCTGCTGTCCAACGCCGTCAAGTTCACCCAGACCGGCGGGGTCGAGGTGCGGGTCGGGTGCGGGCACGACGCCGGGCCCGGCCGCGTCCGGCTGCACGTGCAGGTGTCCGACACCGGGATCGGCCTGCCCGACGGCGGGGCGGCGCACCTGTTCGAGCCCTACCAGCAGGCCGACGCGTCCACGGCGCGCAGCTTCGGGGGCACCGGGCTGGGGCTCACGATCGTGCGCCAGATGGTCGCCCTCATGCAGGGCGAGGTCGGCGCGGACCCGCTGCCCGGCGGCGGCAGCCGCTTCTGGTTCACCGTCGACGTCGGCGCCGCCACGTCGCCCGCGCCCGCCCCACGGCCGGCCGAGGTGGCGCTCGGCCCGCTGCGCGGACGCGTGCTCGTGGCCGAGGACAACGCCGTGAACGCGATGGTCGCGCAGATGCTCCTCGCCGGCTGGGGGCTCGACGTCGTCTGCGTCGCCGACGGACAGGCAGCGGTCGACGCCGTCGCCGCGGGCGGGTTCGACGTCGTGCTCATGGACGCGCAGATGCCGGTGCTCGACGGGGTCGAGGCGACCGCCGCCATCCGGGGCCGGCACGGCGAGCGCTCCCCGCAGGTGCTCGCCCTGAGCGCCAGCGCACGCAGCGAGGACCGGGAGACGTTCACCGCCGCGGGCGCCTCCGGCTACCTCACCAAGCCGATCGTCCCGGCCGAGGTCCACGCCGCGATCGCCCACGTCCTGAGGACCCGCGTCACCGCCTGAGCAGCGCGGCCAGCTCCTCGTCGGACGCGCGCGCGAGCGCCCCGCCGGTGTAGCGCTCGTCGTCGGTCACCTCCCGGCCGATCCAGTCCGGCAGGTGCAGGCGCGCCGCGAGGTCGTCGACCTCCGCCTCGGCCAGCCGCAGCCCGGCGTGCCGGCCGGTGAAGACGTCCACGACGAACGGCGAGCCGGGGCACCGCCCGCGGGTCTTGCGCAGGTCCGCCCCGGGCAGGTGCACCAGCCGGGCGTGCTCGCCCGCGTCGAGGTACAGGTTCGTCAGCGACAGCTCGGCCGGGCCCGCCCCGAGCCGCACCTTCTGGGTCAGCTTGTGGACCGCCTCGCCGTCGCCGGTCACCCGTCGCAGCCGCAGCCGCAGGCCGTCGAGGTACCGGTCCTCGAGCAGGCGGACGTCCCGCAGGGCCGGCGGGTCGGCCGACAGCAGGAAGCGCCGCTCCCGCTCCGGCCGGGCGTAGCTCCCCTGCCCGGGCACCCGCAGCCAGGTCACGACGCCTCCCCTCGGGCCCGTCCCTCGGGCCTGCCCGGCATCCTGCTCCCGTGAGCCGCACCCCCACGGACGTCGACCTGGTCCGCCGGCTGCTCACGAGCCAGCACCCGCGGTGGGCGGACCTGCCCGTGCGGCCCGTCGCCTCCGGCGGCACGGACAACGACCTGTACCGGCTGGGCGACGACCTCGTCGTCCGGCTGCCCGTCGTCGCGTGGTCCGTCGACGACGTCGCGAAGGAGCAGCGGTGGCTGCCCGTGCTCGCGCCGCACCTGCCGCTCGCCGTCCCCGTGCCGGTCGCGGCGGGCGTGCCGGACGAGGGGTTCGCCGCCCCGTGGTCGGTCTACCGCTGGCTGCCCGGGCAGGACGCGTCCGCGACGCCGCCCGAGGACCCGGTGCGGGCGGCGCGCGGCCTCGCCGCGTTCGTGCAGGCGCTCCACGCCGTCGACGCGACCGGCGCACCGCTCGCGGGACCGTCCAACAGGGGCGTCGCCCTCGCCGCGCGGGACGCCCCCACCCGCACCGCCCTCGCCTCGCTGACCGACGAGCTCGACGTCGGCGCCGGGCTCGCCCTGTGGCAGGCCGCGCTGTCGGCCGCCCCGCACGCGGGCCCGCCCGCCTGGGTCCACGGCGACCTGCACCCCGGGAACCTGCTCGTCGACGACGGCCGGCTCACCGGCGTCCTGGACTTCGGCTCGCTGTCCTGCGGCGACCCCGCCGTCGACCTGCTCCCCGCCTGGCACCTGGAGCCCGATGCCCGGCAGGCCTACCGCGACGCGCTGCAGGTCGACGACGACGCCTGGCTGCGCGGCCGCGGCTGGGGCCTGTCCGTCGCGGTGGTCGCCCTGGCGTTCTACCGCGAGCCGCACCCGCTGGTCGCGACGTCGCGGCACGTGGTCGCCCAGGTGCTCGCGGATCAGACCGCCCCGAGCCGCTCCAGCGTGGCCGGGTCCGGCTCGCCCGCGTAGTACTTCGCCAGGACGCCGCGGAACAGCGGCTCGTCCGGGTCGGCCCGCGCGAACAGGGTCATGCACGAGCGCAGCTTCTGCGCGTCCGTGGACCCGAGGACCTCGACGGCGTCGTCCGTGGGCAGGACGTCCAGGACCGCGGCGGCCTCGCGCAGCCGCGGGCCGAGCACGGGGTGGGCCAGGTACGCGCGCGCCTCGTCCAGGTCGGCCAGCGCGTACCGCTGCGCCGTCTCGCTGCGCCCGAGCCCGGCGACCTGCGGGAGCACGAACCACATCCAGTGGCTCTGCTTGCGCCCCGCCGACAGCTCGCGCAACGCGCGCTCCCACGTGCCGTCCGCGTCCTGGGCGTCGACGAAGCGCTGCAGGTCGGTCATGACGACCACGTGCCCGCAGCGCCTGCCGGGGATGCGCGCAGGGGTCGCCGGCGTTGTGCCGGCGTGACCCTGCGACTCGCGCTCCTCGGCGACTCGATCGCGTTCGGCACCGGGGCCTCGCGGCCCCAGGACCGGCTCGGACCCCGGCTCGCCGCCGCCCTCGCCGACCGCGGCCTGCCGGCCGAGTCGCGCGCCTTCGCCGTGCCCGGCTCGACCAGCGCGGGCCTGGCGCAGCAGGTGCGTGCTGCGCTCGCCTGGCGTCCTGACGTCGCCGTCGTGGTCGTCGGCGCCAACGACCTCACGCGGCTGCGGCCGGTCGAGCAGGCCGCCGCCGAGCTCCGGGCCGCCGTGTCCGCACTGCGGGCGACTGGGACCGCCGTCGTGCTCGCGCCGGCGCCGGACCTCAGCGTGGTGCCGCACGTGCCGGCCGCGGCGCGCGAGCTCGTCCGGCTCGGGAGCCTGCGGCTGCGCACGGCGCAGGTGGCGGTCGCTCTCGCCGAGGGCGCCCGCGTGGCCGACGTCGACGCCGCGACCTCCTCGGCCTTCGCCGCCGACCCGTCCCTGTTCGCCGCTGACCGCTTCCACCCCTCGAGCCGCGGCTACGCGCTGGTGGCCGAGGCCCTGCTGCCGCCCGTGCTCGCCGCCGTCGACGACCGCGAGGCGCAGGCCGGCTGACCCGGCGCGGCAGTACGGTCCGCGCATGCCGCTGCCTCCCGAGCTGTCCAGCGCCCTCGCCGTCGCCGAGGCGGTCCGCACCAAGCGGGTCAGCCCGCTCGAGGTGCTCGACGCCTGCCTGGCCGAGGTCGACCGCACGAACGCGCGGGTCAACGCCGTCGTGTGGCGCGACGACGAGGCGCACCGGGCAGCCGCCCGGGAGGCGGGCGAGGCCGTCGTCCGCGGCGACGACCTCGGCCCGTTCCACGGCGTGCCGATCCCGGTCAAGGACCTCACGCCGGTGGCCGGCTGGCCCACGACGTACGGCTCCTGGGGCGCGCCCGAAGGCCCGTCCGCGCAGGACGAGCTCGTCGTCGCGGGCCTTCGGCGGGCCGGCTTCGTGCTGGCCGGCCGCACCAACACCCCCGAGTTCGGCCCGATCACGGTCGCCGAGAACGACCGGTACGGCGCGACCCGCAACCCCTGGGACCTGAACCGCAGCCCGGGCGGGTCCAGCGGCGGCGCCGCGGCCGCCGTCGCCGCCGGCATGTTCCCGATCGCCCACGCCAACGACGGCGGCGGCTCGATCCGCATCCCCGCCTCCTGCTGCGGCCTGGTCGGGCTCAAGCCGAGCCGGGGACGCGTGCCCAACAGCGTCACCGCCTGGGAGGGCGCGGCGGTCGAGGGGGCCGTCACGTGGACCGTCGCCGACGCCGCCGCCCTGCTCGACGCCGTCGCCGTCCCGGACCCCCTGTCCTGGTACAACGCCCCGGCTCCTGCCCGTCCCTGGTCGCAGGAGGTCGGGGCCGACCCGGGCTCCCTGCGGATCGGCGTCGTCGAGGTGGCGCCGCTCGGCATGCCGGTCGACCCGCAGTGCCTGCAGGCGGTGCGCGACACGGCCGACCGGCTGACCGCGCTCGGCCACTCCGTGGAGGTCGTGACCCTCGACGTGCCGGACACGATGCTGGCCGCGTTCCTGAACATGGTCGACAGCGGGCTGGCCGACTACCCCGACATCGACTGGTCCCGCACCGAGCCGCACATCCGGGCGAGCCGGGCCAAGGCGCAGTCCGTCGACAGCCTCGTCTACGTGTCGTCCGTGCACGAGCTGCAGCGGTACAGCCGGACCTCGGTCGCCCGCTGGGGCAGCGAGTTCGACGTGCTGCTCACGCCGACCCTGTCGATCCTGCCGCCGCCGGTCGGGCTGCTCGCCGAGGTCCACGCCCAGCCCGACGCGCCCCACCTCACCGTCTTCGCGATGGCGCTGTTCAACGCGTTCTTCAACGTCAGCGGTCAGCCCGCAGTGTCGCTGCCGCTCGCGACGAGCACCGAGGGGCTGCCGATCGGGGTGCAGCTCGTCGGCGGCCCGTGGCAGGAGGACCTGCTGGTGCGCCTGGCCAGCCAGCTCGAGCAGGCCCACCCGTGGGCCGACCGCCGGCCGGTGCTCTAGCCCGGTTCGGCGCCGTCGTCCCGGGACAGGACCCCGGGCACCTGACCCTGGAGGACCCCGTGCAGTACACCCGTCTCGGCACCACCGGCCTGAAGGTCTCGAGGATCTGCCTCGGCTGCATGAGCTACGGCGTCCCCGACCGCGGCAACCACCCCTGGACGCTCGACGAGGAGCAGAGCCGGCCGTTCATCAAGAAGGCGCTCGAGCTCGGCATCACGTTCTTCGACACGGCGAACGTCTACAGCGACGGCACGAGTGAGGAGATCCTCGGCCGGGCGCTGAAGGAGTACACGACCCGCGACGAGGTCGTGATCGCCACCAAGGTGCACGGCCGGATGGGCCCCGGACCCGGCGGGGCAGGCCTGTCCCGCAAGGCCATCATGTCGGCGATCGACGCCAGCCTGCGCCGCCTCGGGACCGACCACGTCGACCTCTACCAGATCCACCGGTGGGACCCGCAGACCCCGGTCGAGGAGACCGTCGAGGCGCTGCACGACGTCGTCAAGGCCGGCAAGGCGCGCTACGTCGGGGCGTCGTCGATGTGGGCGTGGCAGTTCAGCAAGGCGCTGCACGTCGCGGAGCTGCGCGGGCTCGTCCGCTTCTCCTCGATGCAGGACCACTACAACCTGCTCGACCGCGAGGAGGAGCGCGAGATGCTCCCCCTGTGCGCGGCCGAGGGCATCGGCGTCATCCCGTGGAGCCCGCTCGCGCGGGGCCGCCTGACGCGCGACTGGGACGAGACCACCGAGCGCAGCGTCGACGACGCGTTCGGCGCCTCCCTCTACGGCACCGCGGACCGGACGATCGTGGAGCGGGTCGCCGAGGTCGCGCAGGGCCACGGCGTGCCCCGCGCCCAGGTGGCGCTCGCGTGGATGCTCGGCAAGCCGGTCGTGACGGCGCCGATCGTCGGCGCCACGAAGATGAGCCACCTCGAGGACGCGGTCGCGGCCGTCGACCTCACCCTGTCGGCCGACGAGGTCGCCCGCCTCGAGGAGCCCTACCGGCCGCGGCAGGTGCTCGGCTTCGCCTGACGGGGCTCCTCGCCGCCGTTCACACCCGCTCCCGGCGCTGGAGCGCCGTCAGGGCCACCCACCCGAGCAGCGCCGGCAGCCAGAAGGTCGCCGTGCGGAAGGCGAGGACGGCCGTCAGCGCGGGCGTCAGCGGCACGCCCGACGTCGTCAGCCCGCCGACGGTCGCGGCCTCGACCGCGCCGAGGCCGCCCGGCGTGGGCGCGGCCGAGCCGATCGTGGCCGCCGCCAGGTAGACGACCACCAGCGTGGGCAGGTCCAGCGACGTCGAGAAGGCGTGCAGGGAGGCCTCGAGGGCGAGGACGTTGCCGCCGTGCAGCAGCACCACGCCGAGGACCGCGCGGGACAGCCGGCGGGGGTCGCTCGCGCTCGCGACGAGCTGCGGCACGACCGTCCGCGTCAGCGGCAGGACGCGGCGCACGACGAGCCGGCGTCCCGGCGGGGAGGCGGCCCCGAGGGCCAGCACGACGGCGGCGGCGGCCAGCACCGCGAGCACGTGGCCGCTGGGGAGCAGCGCCAGCCGGCTGCCCGAGGCGCCGCTGAGCCAGCTGCTCACCACCAGGACGACGACGGTGACGGCGACCGTGAGGGCCTGGCTGCCGGCGATGCTGGTGGTCGCGACCGACGCCGGCAGCCCGCTGCGCTGCAGGTACCGGAAGTGCATCGCGAGGTGGCCCACCCCGGCCGGGCTGATCAGGGTGAGGAACGACGACGCGAGCTGGACCAGCGTCGTGCGCGACAGCGGGAGGGCCACCGGGACGAACGCCAGCAGCGTCAGGGCGGCGCCCGGGTAGGTCAGGGCCGAGCCGAGCAGCGCCAGGGCGAGCCAGTCGGGGCGGGCCGACGTCAGGGCGTCGAGCACGTTGACCGAGGACAGCTGGGTCAGCAGGACGTGGACCGCCAGCGTCCCGGCGGCTGCGGTGAGCACGGTCCGCGGCCGGACCCGGCCCAGCCGCACGGGGTGGTGCCCGGAGGCCGGCGTCGC
>JAOPWW010000048.1 GCA_025965495.1 Frankiales bacterium | reverse complement strand
GAGGGGGACCTCGACGTGACGACCGTCCCGGAGGTGCTCGCGGCGAGCGCCTCCCTCGTGGCCGGGGCGCGGGGCCTGGTCCTCGACCTGTCCGCGGTGACGTTCTTCGACAGCTCGGGCGTGCGGCTCGTCGACCGGCTCTCCCGCGAGGCGGACCGGGTGGGGGCGCGCTACCGGGTGGTCGCGCCGTCCGGCAGCACCGCCCGACGCGTGCTGGAGCTGGTCGGCTTCGCCAGCGTCTTCGCCGAGGAGGACCTGCCGAGCGCCCTGGCGACCGTCCGGGGCTGACCGGTCCCGGCCGTGGGGGAGCGGTCAGGCGGCGACGGCCGTCCGGGAGCGCCACCAGGCCACCGTGTCGGCCCAGGTCCGCTCCAGCGGGGTGGCCTGCAGGCCGAAGGCGGCCGTGCAGGCCGAGCTGTCCAGGACGTACGGGGCGGTGAAGGAGTGCCGCATCTCCTCGAGCTCCCGCACCAGCGGCGACACCACGCCCACCGCCCGCAGTGCCAGGTGGGGCATCGGGCGCACTCCCACCTGGGCCACGCCCGCGGCCCGGCACAGCCCGGCGACGGCCTCTCGCGCGGTCACGGCCGGCGCGGTCGGGACGTGCCAGGCCCGGCCCCACGCCCGCTCGTCCTGCCCGAGGACCGCCAGGGCCGCCCCGACGTCGAGGACCGAGGTCCAGCTGTGCGGCTGGTCGGGGTCGCCCAGGTAGCGGACGTCCTTGGCGCCGAGGAGCCGGGGCACGACCCGCTCGCCGAGGTGGCCCCCGGCGAGGACGCCCGGCCCGACGAAGTCCGACGCGCGCGCTTCGGTCACCCGGACGTCGCCCGCCGCGTGCCGGGCGAGCGCCTCCTGCCACATCCGCAGCCGGACGGCGCCCTTGCGACCGCCGGGACGCAGGGGGGTCTGCTCGGTCATCGGGGCGTCCACCGGGCCGTAGACGTAGAGGTTGGCCATCGTCACGAGCACGGCGCCGGACCGGGTCGCGGCGTCAAGCAGGGCGGCCGCGACGGGGGCCACTCCTGGGGCCAGCGGTGGTAGGGCGGGTTCGCGCAGTTGTAGAGCGCGGTCGCGCCCGAGGCGGCCCGGGTCAGGGCGGCGGCGTCGGCGGCGTCGACGGCGCGGTGCTCGACCCCGGGCCGCGAGGTGCCGCCGGACCGGGACAGCACGCGGACCTCGGAGCCGCGGGCGAGCAGCGCGTCGGTGAGAGCGCTGCCGACGGGGCCCTTGCCGAGGACGACGGACAGGCTCATGAGGTTCTCCTCCATCGGCGAGAGCGGTGCTCTCGGCTGAGAGCACCGTCCTCCTAGCGCGACGTCCCGTCAAGAGCACTGCTCTCGCCCGTGGCAGGCTGCAGCCCGTGACCGCTGCGCAGGACCTCCGGGCCCGGGCCCGTGCCGACCTCGTCGCGGCGATCAAGGCCTCCGCCGCCACCCAGCTCGCCTCGGTCGGCGCGGCCGCGCTGTCGCTGCGCGCCGTCGCCCGCGACCTCGGCCTGGCCAGCTCCGCGCTCTACCGGTATTTCCCGAGCCGGGACGCCCTGCTGACCGCCCTCATCGTCGACGCCTACGACGCCGTCGGCGCCGTCGCCGAGCAGGCCGAGGACGCGGCCCGCACCCGCGGGGGCAGCCCGGGGGAGCGGTGGCTCGCGGTCTGCCGGGCCGTGCGCGGATGGGCCGTCGCGCACCCGCACGAGTACGCCCTGGTCTACGGCTCCCCGGTGCCGGGCTACGCCGCCCCTGCGGACACCGTCGAGCCGGCCGTACGGCTGTCGCGGGTCATGGCCCGGGTCCTGCTCGACGCAGCAGGCGAGGGGACCCTGCGCGTGCCGGCCCGGCCCCTGCCCGGGCCCCGGCTGGTCACGCCGGCCGTCCTCGAGGTCGTCGGCGGAGCGCCGGGCGCCCCCTACGAGGACCTGCTCGAGCGCTCCTTCGTGCTGCTCACCGCCCTGGTCGGCACGACCAGCTACCTGCTGTTCGGGCACCTCAAGGAGGTGCTCACCGACGACGACGCGTGGTTCGACGTCGCCATGGCCGTGGCGGCCGAGGGCGTCGGACTGGACCTCCCGCTGGGACCTCGTACGGTCTGAGCATGGACGAGCCGGAGACCACCGCAGACCACGTCCGCGAGGCGGGCAGCCGCGACTTCGGCTCGGAGGTCCACGGCGACGTCGCCGGCGACCGCTGGAGCGGGGCCGGCTACGGCTTCGAGACCCTGGCGATCCACGCCGGCCAGGACCCCGACCCGACCACGGGCGCCGTCGTCGTCCCGATCTACCAGACCTCGACCTACGTGCAGTCCGAGGTCGGGGAGCACAAGGGCTACGAGTACAGCCGCAGCGGCAACCCGACCCGCACGGCGCTCGAGACCTGCCTGGCGGCGCTCGAGGGCGGGCGCACCGGCCTGGCCTTCGCCAGCGGCCTCGCCGCCGAGGACTGCCTGCTGCGCACGGTCGCCCGCCCGGGCGCCCACGTCGTCATCCCCGACGACGCCTACGGCGGCACCTACCGCCTGTTCAGCAAGGTGCTCGAGCGCTGGGGCGTCAGCCACACGCCCGTGCCGCTCGGCGACCTCGCCGCGGTCAGCCGCGCGATGCGCCCCGAGACCGTCCTCGTCTGGTGCGAGACCCCGACCAACCCGCTGCTCGGGATCGCCGACATCGCCGGCCTGGCCGAGGTGGCGCACGCCGGCGGCGCCCGGCTGGTCGTCGACAACACCTTCGCCAGCCCCTACCTGCAGCAGCCGCTCGCGCTCGGCGCCGACGTCGTCGTCCACTCCACGACGAAGTACCTCGGGGGCCACTCCGACGTCGTCGGGGGCGCGCTCGTCGCGGCCGACGTCGGGCTGGGGGAGGAGCTGGCCTACCACCAGAACGCCCTCGGAGCGGTCCCCGGCGCGTTCGACTCCTGGCTGGTGCTGCGCGGCGCGAAGACCCTCGGCGTGCGGATGGACCGGCACTGCGCCAACGCCACCCGCGTCGTCGACCTGCTGCAGGCGCACCCCGCCGTCGCCTCGGTGCTCTACCCGGGCCTGCCGGAGCACCCCGGCCACGAGATCGCCGCCAAGCAGATGCGCCAGCCGGGCGGCATGGTCAGCCTGCGCCTGGCCGGCGGCGAGGGCGCCGCGCTCCAGCTGTGCCGCTCGACCACGGTGTTCACCCTGGGCGAGTCGCTCGGCGGGGTCGAGTCGCTCATCGAGCACCCGGGGCGCATGACCCACGCGTCGGTGGCGGGCAGCCAGCTCGAGGTCCCGTCCGACCTGGTGCGCCTGTCGGTCGGCATCGAGACCGCCGAGGACCTGCTCGCCGACCTGCAGCGCGCGCTCGACGGCCTGTAGCGACCGCTGTCCGGCTTGACCCGGAGCGTCCCCGTGCCGACCCTCTGTGACATGCCGCGCTCCCGCACGCCCCGCTGGACGGTCGAGGCCGTCGCCTGGTCCGCGGCGCTCGTCCTGCTGGGCGGGCTCGTGTCGGCGGTCTCGGTCCACACTCCGCGTCCCGCGCAGGCGGAGGCGGCCGACCCCGTCGTGCAGTCGGCGGTCGTGCCCTCGCCGGTCGCGGTCGCCCCCTCCCCGCGCCCCAGCCCGCGCCCTGCGGTGCGGCCGGCC
>JAOPWW010000041.1 GCA_025965495.1 Frankiales bacterium | reverse complement strand
CTGGTCCTCACCGCCGGAGGCGACGCAGACCCAGACGGCGTCGTCGAGGTGCGCGGTCAGGCCGGTGAGCGCCGTGACCAGGCCGCCGGCGCCGCGCGTCGCGGTCCGGCCGCCCTCCTCGCCCGGCGCGAAGGTGACGGGGCCACGGTGGCTGAGCAGGACGACGGGCAGGTCGAAGGGGACGGGCACGTCGGGGATCCTGCCCCCTGGCGGGGCCGGGCCACCCCGGGGGGCTGCCGTCGGCCTCCGGCCGGCGACCTGCAGCGTGATCGACGGTGGATCGGCCGTGCTCCAGGACGGCTGACCTGCCGTGGATCACCAGAGGCACGGAGACGGTGCGCGCTGGGAGCCGCCGGCACCGCAGCGGGCACCGTCCCGGACGGGGCGGCCCGGCCCCAGGTGCTCGGGGAAGCCACCGTCCGGGACGGGAGCGGCCCGCCCCCAGGTGGTCGGGGACGGGCCGCTGCGGGCGTGCGCGGATCAGGGGCCGAACCAGCCTGCGAGGTCGCTGAGGAGCGCGACCGAGCTGCTCTGGTTGCGGAACACGACCGCGCCGTCCGGAGTGCCGGTCCGCACGACGACGGCGTTGGCGTTCGTCTGGCCCGTGCCGAGGTTGAGGTTCGACACGACCGGGACCGAGGTGCTGCCGTCGTAGGGGTAGACCCGCAGGTCGGTCCCGCCGGACGCGGCCACTCCGGTGACGTTGAGCAGGACGGCGGTGGCGCTGGACGGGACCGCGGCGTCGCCGAGGGCCGTCCGGTAGATCCCGCGCACGCCCGGCCCGAGCCGGCGCCGGGCCGGGTCGGGGTCGGAGCGGGTGTCGAACAGCCGGGTCGGGCTGACCGGGCGGAACAGCTGCCCGCCCGGCGAGGAGGCGTCGTACCAGCCCGACAGGTCGACCAGGACGGCGGTGCTGCCGGCGGAGTTGCGCACCCGGACCTTGCCGCCGTCACCGACCTTCACGACCACCAGGTTCGGCACGGGCACGCCCGGGACCAGGTTGATGTTCGACGTCGTCGGCTTGTCGGTGCCGGCGCTGGCCGGGTAGACGGCGAGGTCCGTGGACGCGGTGGGGGCGACCCCGGTGACGTTGAGGACGACGGCCGACGCCGACGACGGGACGCCCGCGGTGCCGGTCACGGCGAGGTCCAGGGTCCCGCCGGGTCCGAGCTTCTTGGCGGTGCTCGTACGAGTGTCGAGCAGGCGGACGGGCGCGACCGGGTGGAAGGCCGTCTCGGCGTCGGGCGCGTAGTAGCCGGCGAGGTCGGCCAGCAGCGAGACGGCGCCGGACTGGTTGCGCAGCCGGACCGAGCCGTCGGCGCCGACCGGCACCGTGACGACGCCGGCCCGGGTCTGGTGCGCGGCCAGGTTGATGTTCGACACGGTCGGGACCGCGCCGTCGGTGGGCTTGGGGTAGACCCGCACGTCGGTCGCCCGGGTCGCCCCGACGGCCGTCACGTTGAGCACGACGGCGGTGGCTCCCGCCGGCACCCCCGTGCTGCCGCCGGTGACCGCGAGGTCGACCGTGGCGCCCTCACCGACCCGGACCGGGCCGGACAGGCCGAGCCCGGACCGGGTGTCGAGCAGGCGGGTCGGCGTCACGGCCGTGAAGCGCGAGCCGGGGGCCGTGGGCGCGGGGCTCCCCGTGGGCGTCGGGGACGCGGTCGGCGAGGCCGTCGGGGACGCCGTCGGGGAGGCGCTGGGGGAGGCGCTGGGGGAGGGGGCGCCGGACCTCACCGGGACCGACCAGCCGATGTCGCCGAGGATGCCGAGGGCGATGTCGCCGACGTCGGCGTTGAGCTCGCCGGGGGCGCCCGCCGGCGTCATGAGCGCGTCGGCCGTGCCCGGCGGGTAGGTCTCCTCGTCGAGGTGAGCGATGCTGCTGCCGTCCTCGTAGGGCGACGGGGCGTACATCTTCGGCCGGGTGCCGCCGGCGGCCGCCGTGCCCTTGGCGCCCTTCCAGAACAAGTTGCCGCTGGTGAGGGCGTTCCCCAGCGCGGTGCTGTTGTTCGGCATCTTGACGAGGTCGTTCGTCCCCGTGCTGCCCAGCGTGAACAGCTTGTCGAAGTCGAGCAGGTAGGGGGAGGACGTCGAGGCGCCGTAGTGGCCGACGCCGTCGGTGTCGTCGAAGAAGCTCGTGAACCCGAGCCCGTGGGCGAGCTCGTGCAGGGCGGTCGAGTAGAAGTCGTACTTGTCGGCCGGGACCGGGCCCTTGCCGTAGTAGATGTCGGGGTTGTTGTTCGGGAAGTTCGCGAGGATGTCGAAGCCGGGGTCGCTGCTCGTCGCCGGCGCGAGGTCGCGGCCGGCCTTGGCGTTGCCGAGCGCGATCGGGTAGGCGAGCTCGCCCGCCGTGTACTTGCCGTCGCGGACCTGCTCGACGAAGTCGCCGGGACCGGCCGAGCCGAGCACCCGCGGGTCGAGCGTGCGGAAGTGGGCGTCGACGGTGATCGGGACCGAGCTGCCGATGTAGGCGGCCCAGGTGTCGACGGCCCGCTGGAACTCCGACTTGGCGAGGGGGTCGGCGTTGAAGCCGGCGTCGTAGGTGACGCGCCAGGTCGAGCGGGGCGCGGAGGTCTGCAGCGGCGACGCGGCGGCGTCCGCGCCGGCGGTGCGGGCCCACCCGCGGCGGTCGACCGCGCGCG
>JAOPWW010000033.1 GCA_025965495.1 Frankiales bacterium | reverse complement strand
GAGATGCCGCAGTACCTGCGCGACATGCCCGTCTACTACGCCGGTCCCGCGAAGACCCCGACCGGCATGGCCTCCGGCTCGTTCGGCCCGACGACGGCCGGGCGCATGGACTCCTACGTCGACCGGTTCCAGGCCGCAGGCGGATCGCTGGTGATGCTCGCCAAGGGCAACCGCTCGCCGGCCGTCACCGACGCGTGCAAGAAGCACGGGGGCTTCTACCTCGGCTCGATCGGCGGCCCGGCCGCGCGGCTCGCGCAGGACTGCATCCGCAAGGTCGAGGTCCTCGAGTACCCCGAGCTGGGGATGGAGGCGGTCTGGCGGATCGAGGTCGAGGACTTCCCGGCGTTCGTCGTCGTCGACGACAAGGGCAACGACTTCTTCACCGGTCCGGCCGAGGCCGACGCCGGCCCGACCCCGGTGACGATCGGGTCGCGCCCCTCGTCGTAGGGGGTGGGGGGCGCCCACCCGGCCGGGTGACTCCAGGAACGTCCCCCTCGCCCCGATCAGCAGGTGGGCCGCACGACGCTGCCCGCCTCCGGTACCTGCGCGGCCACGCCGCCCCCCGGCGGTCACCCCGTCTGACTCCGGAGATCCCGTGCGCCACCCCGACGAGCCCTCGCTCGGCGACCACTCGGCCTCGGCGGCCATGACGATCCTGCCCGCGGTCGCCGCCCCGAGCGCCCCCTCCCGCCGTGGCTGGGGCAGCGGGAGGCAGCCTGCCGGACCTGCCCCCGCCGGGCTGGAGGCCACCCCGTGGTCCGGCCCGGCGCCGGTCAGCGCCCCGCCCGAGCCGGCGGCGCTCGTCCCCGAGCCCGCGGTGGCCCCGCTGCCGGCACCGGTGCAGTGGCCTGCCGAGGACCGTGCCGCGGACCCCGCCGCTCGCCCGACCACGGCACCGGCCTGGGACGCTGCCCCCGACCCGGGCCCGACGGCGACGCTCCCGTTCGCGGGGCCGACACCGCCGCTGTCGCCTCCCGCGGGAGCGCCGCCGACCCCGCCGTCCGTTCCGGGTGCCGCCGCGCTCTGGCAGCAGGCACCCCGCCGTCGACGGCCGCCCCTATGGGTGGTCGGCCTGGTGCTGCTGGCGGTCGTCCTGGCCGCGACAGGCGGCTGGCTGGTCCTGCGGCCCGACCCGGACGCGGACTACCTGACGGCCTTGCGTGCGGCCGGGTTGACCTCGGAGTACGCCTCGAGTCCGGCCGCGATCGCGCACGGCCGGAGCTTCTGCCGCAAGCTCGAGGGCGGAGCCGACCCGACGGGGTTCCGAGCGGAGCGGGTCGCGACCAAGGTCTACTGCCCCAGCTTCCTCGTCGGCTTCACGGTCGTCCCGACGCCGAAGGAGCAGCAGGACAGCTACCTGACCGACCTGCGTGACGCCGGCTTCGGCGGTGAGTACGGCAGCGACGACGCCGCCGTCGCCGCGGCCCACGCCACGTGCACGCGCCTCGAGGGCGGGGGCAAGCAGCAGGGCCTCCCGGTCGAGGCGGTCGCGTTGCCCGTCTACTGCCCGTCGTTCGCGGCCGGCTTCAAGAGCCTGGAGACCATCACGGTCGAGGGCACCTTCACGCTCACTGACAGCAGCATCTACTCCTCGAGCATCTTCGCCTCCGACGGCGACTGCACCGGGACGGGCGGCTACTCCGACATCCACTCCGGCACGCAGGTCGTCGTGAAGGACGACGACGGCAAGACCGTCGCCAAGGCCTCCCTCGGCCACGGCTCGGGGTCGTCCTACCGCTGCACGTTCTCGTTCTCCTTCGACCTGCTGGAGGGCTCTGAGGACTACTCCGTCCAGGTGAGCCACCGCGGCGAGCTCGACTACACGTTCACCCAGCTCAAGGACGACGGACTCGAGCTCAGCCTGTGACCCGCTACGTCCCGCACGCCTGGTGGCACCGCGGACTCCCCGCCCTGGCGCTGCTGGTGGCCGTGCCGTGCGCCGGTCTGGGCCTGCACGAGCACCGGTCCGCGACGTCGTGGCGACACCTGGAGAAGCAGCGCGAGCAGCTCAGCACGTCCCGCGTCGCCCGGCTCGACGCGGACGTCGCTGCCCTCCAGACGCGGGCGACCCGGGCCGAGGCGCGGGTCACCGAACTGGCCGGAGCGAGCGCCTCGGCGGGCGACCGGACCGCGGAGCTGCAGGTGCTCGCCGAGCGGGCCGCCTCGACCGAGACCGCGCTGTCGAGCTGCACCGCCACGATGGACGCGACCTGCACCGACAGCGTCGACGACGCACTGTCGGTGCTGCGGGCGTTGCAGCGGCTCGACGCGTCGTGACCCCGTCCCGGTGGGTGCTCTCTGCCGCCTGCGTCCTGGCCGTGAGCGGCTGTGTCGCTCCCCCGACCGCGTTCGAGACGGCGCGCGCCCTGGCGACGCCGGCTGCGGAGACGGTGGGCGGTGTCCTGGCCGGCGGAGCGGTCGACGCGTCGGCGCGCGAGGACGCGGTCGTCCGGGCGAGCCGGGCCGTCGTCCGGGTGCGCAACCGCACCTGCGACGGCCTGGCCACCGGCAGCGGCTTCGCCGTCGGTCCGCACCGGCTCGTCACCAACCGGCACGTCGTCGAAGGGGCCCGACACCTGACCCTGGACACCAGCGACGGGCAGCAGCTCGAGGTCGAGGTCGCCGCGGAGGCCGACGACGACGACCTGGCCGTCATCACCACCACCGAGGTGCTGCCCGCGCCGCTGCAGCTCGCGGCCGAGGAGGCCGCGCCCGGCGCGCTGGTCACCGCTCTGGGGTTCCCGCTCGGCGGTCCGCTGAGCCGGCAGGACGGGCGCGTGATCGACCGCGTCGCCGGAGCCCGCTTCGAGACGCCGAGCGAGGTGCTGCGCTCGGACGTCCACATCCGCCCGGGGAACAGCGGCGGGCCGCTGCTGGACAGCACGGGGCACGTGGTCGGGGTCGTCTTCGCGGTCGAGCTCAGCGGCGGCGACGCCCTGGCGCTGCCGGTCACCCGGCTGAGGGCGGTGCTGGCCCAGCGCCACCTGCACGAGGTGGACACCACCTGCTGACCCGTCCCCGGGCTCCGGCGTCAGCGCCGCGCGGCGGGGAAGGGGCGCAGCATGACGGAGTACCGGATCGAGAAGGACACGATGGGTGAGGTCCGCGTCCCCAGGGACGCGAAGTACCGGAGCCAGACCCAGCGGGCGGTCGAGAACTTCCCCATCAGCGGACAGCGGCTGGAGCGGGCGCACATCGAGGCGCTCGCGCGGATCAAGGCGGCCGCCGCGAAGGTCAACGCCGACCTCGGCGTGCTGGAGGGGCCCATGGCGCAGGCGATCCAGGACGCCGCCGCCGAGGTCGCCGACGGCCGCTGGGACGGCGAGTTCCCGGTCGACGTCTTCCAGACGGGGTCCGGGACGTCGTCGAACATGAACACCAACGAGGTCATCGCGACGCTGGCGACCGAGAAGCTCGGCAGCCCGGTCCACCCCAACGACCACGTCAACGCCAGCCAGTCCAGCAACGACGTCTTCCCGAGCAGCATCCACGTCGCCGCGACGTCCGCCGTCGTGCGCCACCTCGTCCCTGCGCTCGAGCACCTGGCGGAGAGCCTGGAGCGCAAGCGCGACGAGTGGGCCACCGTGGTGAAGTCGGGCCGGACCCACCTCATGGACGCGACCCCCGTCACGCTCGGGCAGGAGTTCGGCGGGTACGCCGCACAGGTCCGCTACGGCGTGGAGCGGCTGCAGTCCGCGCTCCCCCGGCTGGCCGAGCTGCCGCTGGGCGGGACCGCCGTCGGCACGGGCATCAACACCCCCGCGGGCTTCAGCGCCGCCGTCATCGCCGAGGTCGCCGCCGCCACCGGCCTGCCGCTCACCGAAGCCCGCGACCACTTCGAGGCGCAGGGCGCCCGCGACGCCCTGGTCGAGACCAGCGGACAGCTGCGGACGATCGCCGTCGGCCTGTTCAAGATCAGCAACGACCTGCGCTGGATGGGCTCCGGCCCGCGTGCCGGCCTCGGCGAGATCATGCTGCCCGACCTGCAGCCGGGCTCGAGCATCATGCCGGGCAAGGTCAACCCGGTGATCCCCGAGGCGCTCAACATGGTGGTCGCGCAGGTCGTGGGCAACGACGCCGCGATCGGCTTCGCCGGTGCCTCCGGCAACTTCGAGCTCAACGTGATGCTGCCGGTCATGGCGCGCAACCTGCTCGAGTCGATCCGGCTGCTCGCCAACACCTGCCGCCTGCTCGCCGACCGCACGATCGACGGCACGGTCGCCGACGAGGAGCGCTGCCGCGAGCTGGCCGAGTCGTCGCCCTCGATCGTCACGCCGCTGAACAAGTACCTCGGCTACGAGGTCGCCGCGAAGGTCGCCAAGCAGGCGCTCAAGGAGCGGAAGACGATCCGCCAGGTCGTCGTGGAGGGCGGGTACGTCGAGGGCGGTCAGCTCACCGAGCAGCAGCTCGACGCGGCGCTCGACGTCCTGTCGATGACGAAGGCCCCGACCGCCTAGCGGCGCTTGCCGGGCGGGAGGTGACGGAAGACCCGCCCGGCCAGCTCCTTCGGGGGCGTCCCCGCCGCGCCGTCCCGGAGCCACGCGACGAGGGCGTCGGTCGCCCGGGTCGTCGTCAGCCCGCCGAGCCAGAGGTCGCGCTCCTTCTTGGGCAGGTGCGGCCGGCGCACGACGGCGACGTTCTGCCGGTCGCACTCGTCGAGGCAGTCGACGACCCGGACCTCCACGGCCTCGAGCGCGAGCAGCGCGTCCTCCTGCGCGAGGTGGTCGAAGCCGCGGGACGTCCCGCAGCAGCAGCCGCGGCAGAGCAGGACCGTGGTGCGGTCAGGCACGCGGCGTGCGGTCGGCACCGGCGACGGTCGTGCGCGGCAGGCCGTGGTCGCCGTGCCAGTCGAGGACCAGCAGGGCGGCGTCGTCGGCGAGCTCCCCGCCGCTGGCCTCGATCACCAGGTCGGCCAGCGCCCGGGTGGCCTCGCGCGGGTGGAGCTCGCGGGTGGCGCGGACGTGGTGGACGAGGTCGAGGCTGGCGGCGGCGCGCTCGAGCATGCCGTCGGTGACCATCACGACCCGGTCACTGGGCAGCAGCGGCACGGTGGTGCTGCGGTAGGTGCTGCCCTCGAACAGCCCCAGGGGGAGGTCGGCCGGCAGGTCCAGGACGTGCACGACCCCGTCGCGGGCGAGGTAGGGCGAGGTGTGGCCGGCGTTGACGAGGTCGAGGTCGCCCGTGCGCAGGTCGAGCCGGCCGAGCAGCGCGGTGGCGAAGCCCTCGCCGTCGGGACCGCAGCCGTTGTCCAGGAGCGCCTGGTTCGTCGAGGCGGCCTGCTCGAGCAGGGACGCGCCGTGGCGGCGGGTGTTGCGCAGGTTGCCGACGCACAGGGTCGCGGTCAGGGAGCTGTTGACGCCGTGGCCGACGGCGTCGGTGACCGACAGGTGGAGGGCGTCGCGCCCGACGCTGTAGTCGAAGGTGTCCCCGCCGATGCTCGCGGCCGGCTCCAGCCACGCCGCCAGGGTGAACGACCCGCCCTCGCAGGTGTAGCCCGCCGGGAGCAGCCGGCGCTGGATCTCGGCCGAGAGGCTGAACGGCGTGGTCCGCTGTCCCCACTCGTAGAGGTCGGTGTGGCGGCGGCTGGCGATCAGGACGTACCCGAGGACGTGCGCGGTGCGCCGGACCTCCCCGAGGACCGCCTCCGAGGGCTCCTCGGGCAGGTCGAGCTCGAGCAGCCCGAGCGCCTCGCCGCGCTCGGTGACGGGGGCGAGCACCGTCCAGGAGGGGCCGGCGTCGGGCGGCAGCACCTGCACGCGCTGGCTGCGCAGCGCCTGCTCCGCGGGGCCGCCGTCGAAGGGCAGGACGGTGGCGCTCTCCTCGTCGTCGCGGCGGCTGCCCTCGACCTCGTCGCCGTCCAGCGCGACGTGCGCCAGGCGGACGAGGGCGCGCCCCGACAGGTCGGCGATGAGCAGCGACACCGACGTCGCCCCGAGGGCGAGCCCCAGCTCGCGGGTGACGGCCTCCACGGCCTGCACCGGGCTCGCGTCCTCGGCGGCGTCGAGCAGCCGTCGCAGCGGCCGGTCGTCCCTCGCCGGCCTGTCCACCTGCGCAGGCTACTGGGGCTCGAGCATCTCCGTCACCAGGGCGGCGATCGCGGACCGCTCCGACCGGGTCAGGGTCACGTGGGCGAACAGCGGGTGGCCCTTGAGCGCCTCGATCACGCTGGCGACGCCGTCGTGCCGGCCGACCCGGAGGTTGTCGCGCTGGGCGACGTCGTGGGTGAGGACGACCCGGCTGCCCTGGCCCAGCCGGGAGAGCACGGTGAGCAGCACACCGCGCTCGAGCGACTGCGCCTCGTCGACGATGACGAAGGCGTCGTGCAGGGACCGGCCCCGGATGTGGGTCAGCGGCAGGACCTCGAGCATCCCGCGGGCGAGCACCTCGGTGACGACGTCGGGGCTGACGAGGGCGCCGAGGGTGTCGAACACGGCCTGCGCCCAGGGCCCCATCTTGTCGCCGGCGTCGCCGGGCAGGTACCCGAGCTCCTGGCCCCCGACGGCGTACAGCGGCCGGAACACCACGACCTTCTTGTGCTCGCCGCGCTCCAGCACCGACTCGAGACCCGCGCACAGGGCGAGCGCGCTCTTGCCGGTGCCGGCCCGCCCGCCGAGCGAGACGATCCCGACCGACGGGTCCAGCAGCAGGTCCAGGGCGACCCGCTGCTCGGCGCTGCGGCCGTGGACGCCGAAGGCCTCCCGGTCGCCCCGGACCAGCCGCACGCTCTTGTCGGCCTGCACCCGCCCGAGGGCCGACCCGCGCGGCGACAGCAGGACCAGCCCGGTGTGGGTGGGGAGGTCGTAGGCCTCGGGCAGGTCCAGGACGCCGTCGTCGTAGAGGCCGTCGAGGGTGTCGACCTCGAGCTCGGCCATGCCCGTCCAGCCGCTGTCGACGGCGAGCTCGGCCCGGTACTCCTGCGCGGCCAGCCCGATCGCGGCGGCCTTCACGCGCAGCGGCAGGTCCTTGCTCACCAGCACGACGTCGCCGCCCTCGGCCGCCAGGTTCGCCGCGACGGCCAGGATGCGGGCGTCGCCGGACCCGTCGCGAAGGGCCACCGGCAGAGCCGACTCCGACACGTGGTTGAGCTCGACGCGGAGCGTCCCGAGCCCCATCGGGAGCGCGGTGTCGAGCCGACCGTGCTCGATCCGCAGGTCGTCGAGCAGGCGGAGCGCCTGACGGGCGAACCAGCCGAGCTCCGGGTGGTCGCGCTTGCCCTCGAGCTCGCTGACGACGACGAGGGGCAGGACCACCTCGTGCTCGTCGAAGCGTCCCACCGCCTGCGGGTCGGAGAGCAGGACGGAGGTGTCGAGCACGTAGGTCGTCATGGGAGCCCTCTGTTCGCTCAGCAGGGTCCGGGACCAGGCCACGGAGGCCGGTCCGGCCCCCTCCTGTGACGCTGACGCTGCAGCTGCACGTGGGCCTCCCGAGCGGCCGGGCAGGTGCCCGTCCGCCGTCGCCGACGCTAGGACTCGCGGCTCCGACGACGACGGCGACACGCGGTGCGCCCCGTGTCGGGCGGGTGAACGGTCCGGACCTACCGGGTCAGGTCCTCCGGCAGCACCGGCCGGCCGAGCAGGTCGTCGTAGCGGCCGCCGCGGTCCAGCCAGCCGTCGACCAGGGCGGCCCCGGCGCCGTAGGCGACGGCGTGGACGGCGAACCGCGGCGTCGACAGGAAGCCGAGCTGGGCCCGGGCGCGCGCGGCGTCGTGCAGGCCCCAGCGGACGAGGTGCCCGGTCGCGACCGCCGGGCCGCGGGTGTGGAGCAGCACCGCGGCGTCGGTCTTGGTCCGCAGCAGGGGCCGGGCCGCGCGGGCGACGGCGTCGGCGAGCGCGAGGTCCGCACCCGCGGGCAGCGGCAGCGCGTCGGTGCACTCCGGCAGGGTCAGGCCGCTGGCGCGCAGCGCGGTCTCGCCCAGCCCCTCGGTCACGACCGCCTCCGGGGTCCCGAGCACGACGACGGCGCGTTCGGGCCGGCCCGCGAGGCGGAGCCGTTCGAGGTGGTGGCCGGGGTAGGTCTCGTGGGCGGCGAGCGCCAGCAGTGACGCCGCCGGGAGCGGCCGGGACGGGTCGACGACGACCTCGCTGTGCAGCGGCCCGGTCGCCCGGCTCAGCCCGCTCCACGGTCCGCGCGAGGCCGTCAGCCGGACGCCCTCCCCGGCCGGCAGGTCCGGCGTGCGGGCGCGCAGGAGGGCGACGACGGCGGCCAGGGCGTCGAGGACCCGGACGGCGGGGACGACGGTGAGGGCCCGGTGGGCGAGGTAGCGGTCCAGCAGCGGGCCGGGACCGGGGAGGAGGTCCTCCAGGACGTCGTGGGCGGCGGCGTAGCGGTCGACGTCGCCGACTGCGGGGCGCACGCGCAGCTGCCGCTCGACCTGCTCGGCCCAGGGCACGCGCTCCCCCGCCCGGACGCGGCAGGTGGCGGCGACCGCCTCGGTCTGGGCCTGCAGCCAGCGCTCGCGGTCGTCCCGGGGCGTCCCGAGGTCGCGCAGCAGGCCGGTCGCCTCGGCCCGCAGCTCCTGCCACGACGGCGCCGGACCGCCAGGAGCCGGGAGCGTGGTCTCGACCAGCGAGGGGTCGCGCCGGGCCAGGCGCAGCACCAGGCCGACGTAGGCCTGCGCGAGGGCGTCGCTCAGGTGCCCTGCCGACGGGTGCGCGCGAAGCCCGGACGGCCCGCGCCGGTCACGTCCCGTACCGGCGGGGCCGCGTGGCGCCCGGACGGCCTGCGCCGGTCACGTCCCGTACCGGCGGGTCCGCGCGGCGTAGGCGCGCAGGGCCCGCAGGAAGTCGACCCGGCGGAAGTCGGGCCAGTAGGCGTCGCAGAAGTAGAACTCGCTGTGGGCGCTCTGCCACAGCAGGAACCCCGAGAGGCGCTGCTCGCCGCTGGTGCGGATGAGCAGGTCGGGGTCGGGCTGGCCGCTGGTGTAGAGGTGCTCGGCGATGTGCTCGACGTCGAGCACCTCGGCGACCTCCTCGAGCGTGCGGCCGGACGCGGCGTGGGCGTGCAGCAGCGCGCGGACGGCGTCGGCGATCTCCCGCCTGCCGCCGTAGGCCACGGCGATGTTGACCATGACGCCGGGGCGCCCTCCGGTGCCCTCGGCCGCCTCCTTGAGGACCTGCGCGGTGTCGCCGGGCAGCAGGTCGAGCGCCCCGACGATGTTGAGCGTCCAGCGGTTCTGGGGCCGGGCGAGGTCGGTGACGACGCCCTCGATGATCCGCAGCAGCGGCTCGAGCTCGGCGGCGGGGCGGGCGAGGTTGTCGGTGGAGAGCAGCCACAGCGTGACGACCTCGACACCGGCCTCGTCGCACCAGCGCAGCAGGTCGATGATCTTGTCGGCACCGCGCTGGTGGCCGTCGTTGACGCTGGGCGCGCCGACCATGCGGGCCCAGCGGCGGTTGCCGTCGAGCATCAGCCCGACGTGGCGCGGGACGGGGGCGGCCTGGCGGGCGAGCCCGCGGGCGAGACGGCGTTCGTAGAGCTCGTAGGCGACGTCGCGCAGTCCCACCGCCGCACCTCCTGTCGCCCGTCGGCCCGAACACGACGGTCAGGGCCGAGCGTAACCCGGAGGAGGGCTCCGGCGCGGACCCGGGCCGGACCGCCGAGAGCCCGGCCCCTCGCGGGGACCGGGCTCTCGGTGCAGGTGCTGGACTAGGCCTGCAGGCGCTCCACGAGCTTCTTCTGCTCGTCGGCCAGGGCCTGCGGCAGGTGCTCGCCGAACTGCGCGAAGAACTCCGGGATCAGGGCGGCCTCCTGCTTCCAGACGTCGGTGTCGACGCTGAGCAGCAGGGCGAGGTCCTCGGCCGGCATGTCGAGGCCGTCGACGTCGAGCTCGCCGTCGGCCGGGAGGATGCCGATCGGCGTCTCCTTGCCCTGGGCGGTGCCCTCGAGGCGGTCGACGATCCACTTCAGGACGCGGCTGTTCTCGCCGAACCCGGGCCAGAGCCACTTGCCGGCGTCGTTCTTGCGGAACCAGTTGACGTAGAAGATCTTCGGCAGCTTGTCGGCGTCGACGCCGGTCGCCATGTCGAGCCAGTGGCCGGCGTAGTCGCCCATGTTGTAGCCGCAGAACGGCAGCATGGCGAAGGGGTCGCGGCGGAGCTGGCCGATGGCGCCGGCGGCGGCGGCGGTCGTCTCGGAGGAGACGGTCGAGCCGAGGAAGGTGCCGTGGGTCCAGTCGAAGGACTCCGTCACGAGCGGGACGGCGGTGGCGCGGCGGCCGCCGAACAGGATCGCGCTGATCGGGACGCCCTTGGGGTCCTCCCACTCCGGCGCGATGGTCGGGCACTGGCCGGCCGGCGTGGTGAAGCGGCTGTTGGGGTGCGCGGCCGGGACGCCGGACTCGGGCGTCCAGGGGTTGCCCTTCCAGTCGGTCAGGTTCGCCGGGGGCTCCTCGGTCAGGCCCTCCCACCAGACGTCGCCGTCGGGGGTCAGCGCGACGTTGGTGAAGATCGAGTTGCCGCGGAACGTGTCGACCGCGTTGGCGTTGGTGTCGACGCCGGTGCCGGGGGCGACGCCGAAGAAGCCGGCCTCGGGGTTGATCGCGTAGAGCCGGCCGTCGTCGCCGGGACGCATCCAGGCGATGTCGTCGCCGACGGTCTCGACCTTCCAGCCCGGCAGGGTCGGGGTGAGCATCGCGAGGTTGGTCTTGCCGCAGGCGCTCGGGAAGGC